>JACSRL010000349.1 GCA_014879765.1 Anaerolinea sp.
ACCAGCCAGACATCCACGCCGGAGCGGGCATAGCGCGCCAGCGTGCCGCCAGGGCCAAAGGACTCGTCGTCAGGATGGGCAAAAACAGCCAGAAGGGTGAGAGGATCGGTCATCATGCCTCAGTCCAACAGTCGCTCCAGCGCCAGCGCATTGTCGGGAAAGACGCGCAGCGCCTCCAACAGGATGGCCAGCGCCTCTTCATCGCCCATGCGGGCCAGGGCGCGGCGGGCGCGGGTCATCCCCTCCAGGGTGGCATCGTCCAGCAGCAGCGCCTCCTGGCGGGTGCTGGAGCGACGCAGGCTGACGGCAGGGTAGAGGCCAAGCTGGGCCAGCTTGCGATCCAGGTGTACCTCCATGTTGCCGGTGCCCTTGAACTCCTCGTAGACCACCTGATCCAGCCGGCTGTTGGTGTCGATCAGACAGGTAGCGATCAGGGTCAGGCTGCCGCCCTCCTCGATGGCGCGCGCTGCGCCGAAGACCTGGCGCAGCGGGGTCAGGGCCGATGCGTCCATGCCGCCGGAGAGGGTCTTGCCGCCGCCGGGCGCGGCCAGGTTCTGCACCCGCGCCAGACGGGTCAGGCTGTCCAGCAGCACCACCACGTGGCGGCCCTCCTCGCACAGCCGGCGGGCATGGGCCATGGCCAGCGTGACCACGGCCGTCTGCTCGCGGTTGGGCGCGTCCAGGTCGGCCACCAGCACCAGGCCATCGACGATGCGGCGCAGCTCGGTGGCCTCCTCGGGCCGCTCTCCCACCAGCAGCACCAGCAGCTCCAGCTCCGGGTCAGCCGAGACCCCCTCGGCGATCTGGGCCAGCACGGTGGTTTTGCCAGCCTGGGGCGGGGCCACGATCAGCCCGCGCTGGCCGCGGCCGATGGGCGCGATCAGGTCCAGCAGCCGGCCGGTGACGGCGCGCGGGTGATAGCCCAGGACGATCTGCTGGCGGGGATGGATCGGCACCAGCTCCTTGAAATCGGGCCGGCCGGCCAGGTGCTGCACGCCGTGACCGTTGACGCGCCAGACCGTCTCCACGGCCGGGCCGTAGCGATCCTCGACCGCGATGCCCTCGACCCAGTCGCCCAGGCGCAGACCGAGGGTGCGCACCAGGCGGGCCGGCAGATAGGGCGCCTCAGGCCAGGGTACCGCGTCGGGCAGCAGACCGCCCTGGCCCTGCTTGTCCAGGTCCAGAAAGCCGCCGACCAAAAACTGCCCGCGCAGCAAGCGCGGCCGGTCGGGGATCGGTCCCGGCTGCCAGCGTTGGGCGGCCCTGGCCTGCGTGCGCCAGCTCGATATATCGTAGTTGATGGGTGGAGCGCCACGTTTTGCGGTGGACAAGGTTGTTCTTCCTGGCCGCCATTGTATCATAAAGGCGTCATTTCACACAACCGGCAGTTGCGGTTATACTAGCGGTGTTCGCAAGATCTCCCAGATTTCGGAAGTGGCCGGTGGCGGCCACTTCCGAAATCTACTCACAAGGAAGTCCCCCCATGAAAACCCTGTTTCTGACCCGGGAATACCCGCCCCACGTCTACGGCGGCGCGGGCGTGCATGTCGAATATCTGTCCGAAGAGCTGAGCAAGTTGATGGACGTGGAGGTGCGCAGCTTTGGCGATCAGGACGCCGCGCTGAACGCCCATCTGACGGTCAAGGGCTATCCCTTTGCCGTGGGCAGCTTTGCCCAGGTCGACAAGAAGCTGAGCGGCGCGCTGGACACGCTGGAGACCAATCTGGCCACCCTGCACGCGCCGGTGGACGCCGATGTGGTACACGTCCACACCTGGTATGCCCATTTCGGCGGCGTGCTGGCCAAACTGCTCTACGGCACTCCGCTGGTGCTGACCGTCCACTCGCTGGAGCCACTGCGCCCCTGGAAACGGGAGCAGCTCGGCCGCGGCTATGATCTCTCCTCCTGGATCGAGCGCACCGCCATCGAGATGGCCGACGCCATCGTGGCCGTCTCCGAGGGCACCAGGGAGGATGTGCTGGCCCATTTCGATGTGGACCCGGCCAAGGTCAAGGTGATCTACAACGGCATCAACGTGGAGCAGTACCAGCCCACGCCGGAGACCAGCGCTTTGCTGCGCTACGGCGTGGACCCGACCAGGCCCTTCGTGCTCTTCGTGGGGCGCATCACCCGCCAGAAGGGGATCGTGCATCTGGTCAACGCCATCCAGTACATCAACCCCGACGTGCAGATCGTGCTCTGCGCCGGCGCGCCCGACACCAAGGAGATCGCGGCCGAGATGGAGGCCGCGGTGGAGCGGGTGCGGGCCAGCGGCCGGCAGAATGTGATCTGGATCCAGGAGATGCTCAGCAAGCCGGACGTGATCCAGATGTACACCCACGCCACGGTCTTCTGCTGCCCCTCCATCTACGAGCCCTTTGGCATCATCAATCTGGAGGCCATGGCCTGCCGCACGGCTGTGGTGGCCAGCGCGGTGGGGGGCATCAAAGAGGTGGTGGTAGATGGCGTCACCGGCTATCTGGTGCCGGTGGAGCAACTCGACGTGGCCCCCTTCGAGCCGGTGGATCCCGACAAATTCGCCCGCGATCTGGCCGCGGCCATCAACAAGGTGTTGGACGATCCGGCGCTGTGCGACGCGATGGCCGCCGCCGGCCAGCAGCGCGCGCGCGATCTGTTCAGTTGGACCAGCATCGCCGAGCAGACCAAGGCGCTGTATGAGACGCTGGTTGGGTGAGAGGGTGAGAGGGTGACAGGGTGACAAGGTGACGGGGTGACGGGGTGATGGTTGCTTGAAGAACACCTTGTCCGTCAGCCCGCCGGTTTGCCGCTCACCGCTCATCACGCATCACGTCTCACGTTTCACGTTTCACGTTTCACGCATCACGGAGCACATCATGATTCCTCAAGACTATCCTCGCGTTATCATCGAAGCTGTCGCGCCGCAGGTGGACTGCGGCCGCTATCCGATCAAGCGTGTGGTCGGCGAGAAGGTCGTGGTCTATGCCGATATCTACAAGGAAGGGCACGACAAGCTGGCCGCACGCATCAAGTATCGCCGCCAGGGCGCCGGCCAATGGCAGACCGCGCCCATGGCCTTCCAGGACAACGACCGCTGGCGCGGCGAGTTCACCGTCACCGAGCTGGGCCGCTGGGAGTACACCGTCGAGGGCTACGCCGAACGCTATTTGTCCTGGGTGGACGAGATCAGCAAGAAGAATCTGCCTGGCGCAGACCTGACCAGCGAGCTGCTGGAGGGGGTGGCGATCCTCAAGACATCGGCCGGGCTGGCCGCGGGCGAGGATCAAGCCCGCATGGAAGGGATCATCGCGGCCCTGGAGGCCGCGCTGGCCGCCGGCCAGCAGAATGACGCCATCGCGCTGGGCGCCGGCAGCGCCATGCAGGCGCTGATGGCGGCCTATCCCGACCGGGCTGAAGGCTGGGAGTACACCCCCTATCTGGAGATCACCGTCACCCGGCCGGCCGCGCGCTTTGCCGCCTGGTATGAGTTCTTCCCCCGCTCACAGAGCGACGTGCCCGGCCAGCATGGCGCCTTGCAGGACTGCATCCGCCTGCTGCCGAGGATCAAGGCGCTGGGCTTCGACGTGATCTACCTGCCGCCGATCCATCCCATCGGCCACGCCTTCCGCAAGGGCAAGAACAACAGCCTGACGGCCGGGCCAGACGACGTGGGCAGCCCCTGGGCCATCGGCAACGAACACGGCGGCCACACCGGGCTGGAGCCGAAGCTGGGCACGTGGGCCGACTGGGACGATTTCGTGGCTGCCTGCCGCCAGCAGGAGATCGAGATCGCACTGGACTACGTGATGAACTGCTCGCCCGATCACCCCTACGTGACCGAACACCCCGATTGGTTCTATCACCGCCCCGATGGCACCATCAAGTACGCCGAGAACCCGCCCAAGAAGTACCAGGATGTCTACCCGCTGAACTTTGGCACAGAGGATCGCGAGGGGCTGTGGCAGGAGATGCTGCACATCTTCCTCTTCTGGGTCGACAAGGGGGTGACCACCTTCCGCGTGGACAATCCGCACACCAAGCCGGTGGCCTTCTGGGAGTGGGTGATCGACCAGGTGCATCAGCAGCATCCCGGCATCATCTTCCTGGCCGAGGCCTTCACCAAGCCCAAGATGATGCGCCTGCTGGCCAAGGCCGGCTTCACCCAAAGCTACACCTACTTCACCTGGCGCAACACCAGGCCGGAGCTGACTGAGTACGTCACTGAACTGACCGTGGGGCCGATGAAGGAATACTACACCGGCAACTTCTTCGCCAACACCCCCGACATCCTGCCGGAGATCTTGCAGATCGGCGGCCGGCCGGCCTTCATCATGCGTGCGGTGCTGGCCGCGACGCTCTCCAGCGTCTATGGCATCTACAGCGGCTTCGAGCTGTGCGAGAATGTGCCGATCCCCGGCCGGGAGGAATACCTGGATTCGGAGAAGTACGAGCTGAAGCAGCGCGACTGGGACGTGGCCAGCCCCAACAACATCGCGCCCATCATCGCCCGGCTGAACCAGATCCGCCGCGAGCGGCCAGCCTTGCAGGGCTACAACGACGTGCGCTTCTTTCCGGTGGACAACCCCAACATCATCGGCTACTACAAGATGAGCGAGGACAAAAGCGACATCGTGGCCTGTGTGGTCAGTCTGGACCCCTTCCACGCCCAGGAGACGCTGGTACACCTGCCGCTGGAGGAGTTTGGGCTGAAGGCTGACGAGCTCTTCCAGGCCCACGACCTGCTGCACGACGAGCGCTACCTCTGGCGCGGGGCGACCAACTACGTCCGGCTGGAGCCGACCGGCAAGATGGCCCACGTCTTCAAGATCCGCCGCTGGCAGCACTACGAGGCGGGCTTCGACTATTTCGTGTGAGGT
>JACSRL010000033.1 GCA_014879765.1 Anaerolinea sp.
TGCGCAGACGAAAACCATGCCCGCACGAGAAAAACCCGGTTTCTGAACGACTGGCTGAGCAGTTACCTGAATACACCCATTTGAAATTGCTGATGCCATGCCTTACTTTGCACAATTGGCGGACATGGCTATAATCAGCGAACATATGTTCTGATTAATTCGCCGCCAGGAGCCTCGGATGGGCAAACAGCGCCAAACCAAGCGCCTGGAGGCAGCCGTGCAGGCCATCCAGGGCAGGTGGGGCGCACAGGCCTTGCAGAAAGGCGCGCGCCCCACGGCCGAGAAAAGCCCTGTGCCTTGCCTGCCCACCGGTCTCACTGCCCTCGACTCCATCCTCACCATCGGCGGGCTGCCTTTGGGCCATGTCTCTGAACTGATCGGTCAGCCAACCTCGGGCAAGCGCACGCTGGCTTTGCACATCCTTGCCCACGCGCAGGGACGCCACCCCTGTCTCTACATCGACCTGGCGCAGACCTTCGACCCGGTTTATGCCGCGGCCTGCCGGGTGAACCTGGCGCGTCTGGCCATCGCCGCACCCGCCAGCCCCGGCCAGGCGTTGGATCTGGCGTGCGATCTGGCGGCCGGCGGCAGGTTCGGCCTCCTCATCTTCGATTCGACCAGCGAGCTGCTGACGGAGGCGCTGCCGCCTGCCGCGGCCGCCGCCGCCCTGCGGCGTCTGCGCCAGGCGCTTTTGCGCCAGCCCACGGCCTTTCTCTTCCTGACCACAGCGGCCGTCGGCCAGGCCGGCCTGGCGCCTGCCTCAAAACAACTTGGCAGGCTGGCCCAGGCGGCGCCTGCGGAGCGCTGCGCCAAGACCGGCCCAGGCGCCAACTCAGATTTGGACAGCGAGCTATCCAACAGCTACCCGCCCGGCTTTGCCCTGAACCAGGAGGCGGCCGTGCGGCTGCTGGTGCAGCGGGCGCGCTGGCAGCGCGCGGGCGGCCGCATCGCCGGCTACAGCGCACGGGTCGCCGTGCTGCGCAACCGCTGGGGCCGGCCCGGCCAGGAAACCACCCTCCGTGTCACCTTCAACGGCGTCCATCTCCAGGACGAATGAGCCTCCGGCCGCGCAAAGGCGGAGCGAAGAGCGCCGCGTTGCCTATCTGGTGGCGCCCCATTTCCCGGTGGCGGTGGAACGGCGCGCACAGCCGCGCCTCGCCGGCCGGCCGGTGGTAGTGGCCAATGAGCGCCTGGGCAGCGCCGCCGCGACTGTGCTGGACTGCTCGCGCGAGGCGCTGGCCGCAGGGGTGCAGCCGGGCATGGCGCTGAGCCGGGTCGAGCACCTTTGCCCCGAGGCAACCTTTCTGCCGCCGCGTCTGGACTTGTACCGGTCGGCTGCCGCGGCGTTGTTTCAGTTGCTCGACCGGCAGATGCCCAAGGTGGAGCAGGCCCAGCCGGGCGGCGTCTACCTCGATTTGGGCGGCCTGGAGGGGCGCGACGCCGAAGCCATGGCCATCTGCCACGGGCAGAGCCAGGCCATCGCCCGCGAGCTGCGTCTGGAAGCCGCGGCGGGGGTGGCTGTCAACAAGTTCAGCGCCGAGGCGGCGTCGCTGAGCATGGGGGAGAACCGCATCCTGGTGTTGACCGCTGGCACGGAGCGGGCTTTTCTGGCCGGTTTGCCGGTGTCGGTGTTGCCGGTGGGCGACGCGCTGCAGCGCCGCCTGCAACTGTTTGGCCTGCGCTGGCTGGAGCAGTTTGCCCGCCTGCCGCCGGCCGCGGTGCTGGCCCAGTTCGGCTGGGAGGGGCAGTGCGCCCATCGCCTGGCGCGCGGCCAGGATGACCGGCCGGTTGTCGCTGGTCGGGGGGAGCGCAGCGAGCAGGCAGGCCAGCAGTTCGACCCGCCGCTGGACAGCCTGGAGACCCTGGTCGCGGCGGCCGCCCGGCTGGCCGCGGCGCTGGCACAGCGCCTGGATATCAGCTTTCTGCGCGCCGGCCGGCTGGCAGTGGAGGTGCAGTGCGCTGACGGCGCGGCGCTGGCGGCCGAACGCATCCTGGCCGAAGCCACCGCCGACGCCGGGCGGCTGGCGCGGCTGGCAGAGACATTGCTCCGGCCGCTGCGCTACCGTGAGCGCGTCGAGGCGCTGGAGCTTACCCTCAGCGACCTTAGCACGCCGTCGATGCACCAGCTTAGCCTGTGGCACACCCCGCAAGAGCAGGCGGCCGAGGCCCATTTGCGGCGGCTGGCCGCGCGCTATGGCCCGGAGTGCTTTCGGCGCGGCGTCCTGGTGGCCCCGGAGCACCGTCTGGCCGGGCGGCGCGCTGCGCTGGTGGATTGGCAATGACCCAGCTTTGGGCTGAGGGCGTCCCCATCGATGTCGAGGCGCAGGAGGAGGCGCCCGTCGCCTTTCGCTGGCAGAAGCAGCGGCGCCGCGTTCGGGCCATCGTCGAGCAGTGGATCGTCCACGACGAATGGTGGCGCGAGGAGGTCTGGCGGCATTATTTCCAGGTCGAGACCGGCGACGCGCTGTTGTGCGTGTTGTATCATGACCTGTTGGCCGGCGGCTGGCGCCTGGAACGAGTGTATGACTGAACAAAAACCGCCCGCGCACAGCGCGGGCGGCAAGAACAGAACGCGGTCGTTGGTTCAGCTTTCCGGCAGCGTCGCTTCGACGCCAAAGATGCCGGCCAGCTCCACCAGGGCGGCCTTCTCGGCATCGCTGACCCGCACGGCGCCGATGCTCAGGAAGCCGCCCTCCTTGGTCGCCGTAGCCACGTTGGTGGCCACCTGATAGAACCACTGCCGGAGGCCCTGCGCCTCGTCGGCCGTGGCCTTCTCGTTGAGCAGATCGACAGCCATCTGCAGCCGGCCTGTCATCTCCTGCTTCAGTTGCGCTTTGTCCTTGGTGTCGAAGTGCGGCTTGGCCAGTTGGGCTGTCTCTTTGTTCTGGAAATCGGCCAGCATGGCGGTCAACAGCTCGTTGCCGGCGGCCTGCTGCCCGCTGGCGGCAATGGTCTTGGCGATGGCCATCGATTCGCCAATGGCCCCCATCAGGCTGGGGCTGGACATCGAGATGACCATGCCCGCCAGCACTGGCGCTTCGAGCAGCCGTTCCCACTCGGCAGGGCTGAAATCAGCTTTTGCAGTCATAGTGCGTATCCTTCTTGGTCTGGTGAATGTGCCAGCGCGGCCGCGTTGGGCGGGCGCCGGCAAGAATCGATTGTACCGGTTTTTGGTTTTTTGACAATCCAGGTCCGTTTCGTGTACGTCGAACTCCACTGCCATTCCCACTTCTCCTTGCTGGACGGCGTTTCGTCGCCCGAGGCGTTGATCGCGCGGGCGGCGGCGTTGCAGATGCCCGCCCTGGCGCTGACCGATCACGACGCGCTGTACGGCGCAGCAACCTTCGGGCGCGCCGCACAGGCGGCCGGCGTCAAGCCCATCTTCGGCGCTGAGGTGACGGTTGCCAGGCCCGATCTCGCTCCCGCGATCCCAACGTGGGGGGCAGCAGCCACATACCACCTGACCCTCCTGGCCGAGAATGAGGCCGGCTACGCCAACCTGAGCCAGTTGATCGCCGCCGCGCGCCTGCGCTGTGAAAAGGGCAAGGCGCAGGCCACCTGGGAGGACCTGGCGCAGCACAGCGGCGGGTTGATCGCGCTCTCCGGCTGCCGGCGGGGGCTTTTGGCCCACCATCTGCTGGCCGGCGACGAGGCCCAGGCGCTGCGGGCAACGCACGACCTGCAAAACCTGTTTGGCCAGGACCGCTTTTACGTAGAATTGCAGCGCCAGCTTCGGCCCGGCGACGAGCGGCTGGTGCAGGGCTTGCTGGCGTTGGCCGGGCGCGCCGGTGCGCCGGTGGCAGCCAGCAACAACGTCCACTACGCCGAGCGGGCCGGCCACCGCCTGCACGATGTGCTGGTCGCCATTCGCAGCCACGCCACCCTGGACGCCAGCCACGCCCAGCGCAACGGCAACAGCGAGGCGCACCTCAAGGGCGCTGGCGAGATGGCGCGCCTCTTTGCCGACCGGCCCGACGCCCTGCGGCGCACGCTGGAGATCGCCCGACGCTGTACCGTCTCCCTGCGCCGCGGCGTGCAGGACCTGCCGCGCTTCCCCACCGGGCCCCTCTCGCCGGCCGCTTACCTGCGCACCCTCTGCGTGCAGGCGATGGCGGAGCGCTGCGGCGCCGATCCCGGCGACGGGGTGCAGCGCACGTTGGAGCACGAGCTGGCGGTGATCGAGCAGCTTGGCCTGGCCAACTATTTTCTCATCGTCTGGGATATCATGCGCTTTGCGCGGGCCCAGGGCATCCGCTGCCAGGGCCGCGGCTCGGCCGCCAACTCATTGGTGGCCTTCCTGCTGGGCATCACCCCCATCGATCCGCTGGCCCACGGCCTGGTCTTCGAGCGCTTCCTTTCGACCGAACGATCCACCGCCCCCGACATCGACATCGACTTCCAGGCTGACCGCCGCGAGGAGGTGATCCAGTACATCTATCGGCGCTACGGCCGCGAGCACGCCGCGATGGCCTGCACCTTTGTCACCTATCGCCAGCGCAGCGCGGTGCGCGATGTGGCCCGGGCGCTGAACTTCCCCCCTGACCTGATCGACGCCCTGGCCGAGGCTGCCGATCGCCGCGGCCTGGAGGAGGCCTGGCGCGAGCTCTGGAGCGCCCCAGCTCCCTCAGCTCCCCTCGACCGCCGCACCTGGCAGTTGCTCCTCCACCTGTGCAACGAGATCCAGCGCCTGCCGCGCCATCTGGGCATCCACAACGGCGGCTTCGTCCTCAGCCGCCAGCCGCTGGCTGCCATCGCCCCGCTGGAGCCGGCGACCATGGCTGGGCGCACGGTGGTGCAGTGGGACAAGGAGGGGCTGGAAGATGTCGGCATGGTCAAGATCGACGTGCTGGGGCTGC
>JACSRL010000032.1 GCA_014879765.1 Anaerolinea sp.
AAAAATAACGTCGCGGGCTGGCTCGGTCGGAGACCGGCCAGAGCACCAAGTTAATTTTGGACAGTCACTAAGTTGGTTAGCGTAGGTCGAGTAGGGCCAGGCGGCGGCTCTCGGCGCTCAGGAGGCGGTCGCGTTCAAGTTGCTTGCGAGACAGAGGCCGCCTGGCCCTACTCGACCTGCGCTGACTGCCCGCCGAGGTCAGAACAGACTCATCTGCTGCGCGTCATCCGGCGCGCTGGCCAGCGGCTCACCGCTGCGGCCAGGGTAGAGCTCCGCCACCAGCGGCGCAAGCTGGGCAAAGTCCGCGCGCATGGCCGCCATCCACTGGGGGTTGCGCAGCGCTGCGGCCGGGTGGAACATGGGCACGTAGCCGACATCGTCCACCCACCGGATCTGGCCGTGGATGCGGGTGATGGACTGGCCGGGGAAATAGCGCGCCATGGAAATGCGCCCCAGGGTGAGGATCAGCCGCGGCCGCAGCAGCTCGACCTGGCGGTCGAGATAGGGCTGGCAGGCCGCGATCTCGTCAGGCAGCGGGTCGCGGTTCTCCGGCGGCCGGCACTTGACCACGTTGGCGATGAACACATCCCCGCGGCTGAGGCCGATGCTGGCCAGCAGCTTCTCCAGCAGCGCGCCGGAGCGGCCCACGAAGGGCCGGCCCTGGCGGTCCTCCTGCGCCCCTGGCCCCTCGCCGATCAGCAGGATCGGCGCGTTCTCCGGCCCTTCACCCGGCACGGCCTGGCCGCGCGTCTGCGCCAGACGGCAGCGCTGGCAGGCGCGAATCTGAGCAGCCAGTTGATCAAGTTCTGACACGGGGCGCTCCTCGGCGGCGGACTGGCTCAGACGCCCGCATGGCTGCGCTTGCTGGCATAGGTGATGTCATTGGTCAAGGCGTAGCCCGCGCTGTGGAAGAGGGCCAGCGACGCCTGGTTCCACTCCTCGATCAGCGCGGCCCAGATGTCGATGCCCTGCGCCTGGAAATGCGCCTCACACAGGCCGATCAGCCGCGTGGCCAGGCCCCGGCGGCGATAGTCCGGGTCCACGGCCAGGCGGTTGATCCAGCCCTTGCGGCTGTCGTGGGTGGCCAGCGCCACGGCCACCAGCAGCGCGCCGGCGCGCAGACCGATGGGCGTCTGCACGCCGGTGCGCATCTGGCGTGTGAAGGCTTCGACGCTGTCACGGCCTTCAGGCCGGATATGCAGCCCGGCCCGCCGCCACAGCGCCATGATCTCGTCGTAGTGGCTGGTATCCAGGCAGACGACCTGGAAGCTGTCAGCGGTATCCATTCGATCTCCTCGTTGCGCCGTCTCAACAGGAAACGCCAAACGACTGCACCATCAGCATGATGTCCACGATATCCACGTCGCCGTCCCCGTCGCGGTCATAGCGGTTGTTCCAGCCGGGCGCGGTCGGGGTCTCCAGCCAGTGCGTGGCCTCGGTAGCGATGTCGATGACGTCGATGGTTCCGTTGCCGTCGAAGTCAGGGCAGGTGCGCACCGGCGCGCTGGGCAGCGGCCAGACATACGCGCCGCGGCTGCGGGTCCACAGCGCCAGCGTGGTCGCGCCGGTGTCGATGGTCATGTCCCAGATCATCACGTTGGGCAGGCCGGCCTGGAAGCGATACCACTCCGGCGTGGCCGCGTGGATGTCGTTGGTGTAGTACAGCCCCCAGTCGGCGCCCACAAAGACCTGCTGCGGGAAGTTGGGGTTGACCATGACCGAGTTGACCGGGAGGTTGGGCAGGTTGCCGCTCTTGTTCAGCCAGGTGAAGCTGGCGCAGTTGGCCGTGCAGGTCACCTGGAAGAGGTGGCCCGGCGTAGCGGGTGTGTTCTGGTCGAAGCCGCCCACCGCAGCATAGCCGATCAGCGGGTTGGCCGTGTCCTGGAAGACGTCCAGAATCGGCCGGTTGGGCAACGTCAGGTTGCCGCCGGTGACGTTGACCCAGGTGGCGCTGTTGGCCACCCCCTGGCCCAGGTTGAAGCCCATCTGCACGTTGCCATCGTTGGTGCCGACGATCGCGCGGCTGTTGTCGCTCCAGGCATAGTTGAGCTGGTTGATGAAGGAGCGGTCGGCCAGGGTGTTCTTGGTCAGGTCGCCGCTGTTGACGTGCCAGCGGGCCGCGGCCGAGCCGCCGATCGCGCCGTTGACCGACTCGTAGACGCGATAGGAGCCGGCGATCATGTGGGTGCAGCCGGTGGGCGGGCAGCCGTTCTTCTGGATCTCGTAGGGGAAGATGAAGCTCAGCCGGTCGCCGCTCCACGCGCCGCTGGCGCTGGTCTGCGAGCCGTAGGGGCCGGTGGTGCTCACCGCCAGGTTGCCGTTCTGGCTCTCCTGGTACCAGCGCTGGCCCAGCACCGGCTCGATGCGGGCGAACATGCCGTCGCCTCCCTTGCGCAACTGCCAGGTGGCCTGGGTAGGACTGCCGCTGGACCAGACGTAGACGGCCGAGCCGTTGTCCTGCATGCCGCCGTTGGCGCCCGGCTGGGCCGCGGTGGCGAAGTTGGCGGTGATGTCGCCGGAGTAGAACTCCAGCGTGGGCAGCGTGTTGTTGAGCTGGCTGAAGCTGGGGTTGGCCGCGTTGGCGTTGAGGGTCACATAAGCGCCGCCGTCGCTGCCGGCCAGCAGCACGCTGGAGGAGCCGGGCACGTAGGCCAGCGCATGGTGATCGACGTGTACCGTGACGCCGCCGGCGTAGCCGCAGGTCAGGTTGGTGTAGGTGGTCCCGCCGTTGGTGGAGCGGAAGATATCCACGGTGTCCAGATAGGTCACATCCGGGTTGTTGGGATCGACCACGATGTTCTGGTCGTACCAGTTCTGGCTGTAGTCGCCAGAGCAACCGGTCAAGCCGGTGGGCCCGGAGCGCTTGCTCCAGGTGAGGCCGCCGTCGGTGGTGCGCCAGATGCCCAGCAGGCCGCCGCGCTGCGTGCCGCCGGTGGCCAGAATAGCCTGGGCGACCACGTAGATCACATCGGGGTTGCTGGGCGAGATGGCCGCGTCCAGCCGGCCAAGCTGGTTGCCCGTGCCGCTGCCGGTGTTGATGGGAACGCCCGCGGCTGTGCCGGCCGGCCAGCCGTTGTCGGCCCGGCTCAGCGTCTCCCAGCCGGTCGGGCAGCCGCTGGTCGGCAGCAGGGCGCGGTAGACGCCGTTGGCGCCGTTCTGCTCCAGCCCCACCTGCACCGTGGTGGCGAAGCCGCGCACACCGATGACCGCGTAGACCTGGGTGTCGGCGCCGATGTCGCGCAGGATGAGGCCGGTGGTGTCCTGGCGCTGGCTGGTGTAGCTGTTGGCCAGGCAGGGGCCGGTCCAGTTCTGGCCCGCGTCGTAGGAGAGGAAGAGGCCGGTCTTGGTTCCCACCACCAGCCGATCGCTGTCGTTGGGATCGACCTGCACCTTGCCGATGGCCTGGTACTGGGGGAAGACGCCGCCCGGCTGGGTGTAGGCCGCGTTGAAAACATCCTCGCCCAGCACGGTCCAGGTGGCGCCCTGGTCGCTGCTCTTGAGCAGGCCGGCCGAGCCGAAGGAGAAGGAGCCGTAGCGCAGGTCGCCGGTGCCGGCGTAGACGGTGTTGTGGTCGTTGGGGTCGATGACGATGTCGCCGATGGCGATGGTGCTCAGCAGCGGATCGTCGGTGACCGAGGTCCAGGTGGTGCTGGCTGAGCAGCAGTTGGTGCTCTTCCACACGCCGCCGCCGTCGGAGCCCAGATAGGCCACGTTGGGGCTCACCGGGTCGATGGCGATGACATTGGTGCGGCCGCTGACCAGGCCATAGCTGTAGCAGCCGATGCAGCCGTTGCTCTGCAAGGGCGCCGGCCCGATGGAGGTGAAGCGGTTGGGGTTGAGCGCCAGGGGCGACTGGCTGTTGGCGCGGCTGTAGGTGAGCTCACCGGCCGGCAGGCCGCGTTGCACCTGCTCATCCTGCGCCTGGGCCTCGGCATACCAGGCCGGGTCGAACTGGCCGGTGGGGTAGCTGACCCGGTGGTAGAAGTAGTCGCCCATGGCCAGCAGATGTTCGCTTTCCAGCGCCGGATCCTCGCCCGGCTCCGCCAGAAAGCGCTCGCGGCTGGGGTCGAGACCAGGCACGATCGCGTCGAACGAGGAGGCAGGGCCAGAGCCGGCGCGAGCCGCGCCCGGCCCCGGCGCCGGCAGAAGCGCCACCAGGAACACCAAGATCAACGACGCCAGGCCAACCAAAGAACGGAACAGATGCGGCTTCATCGACGAACTCCTTCAAGATCACCAGCCTGCTGATGCGCTGCGCAACCCGACAGCGACAAGGGGGGGAATGATACCACCAGGCGGAAATATCGACAAAGCCGGCCGGAAACGTGAAACGTGAGGCGTGAAACGTGAGGCGGAATTGAGGGTGGCGTCTGCTGATTGCGGGGGGCGCGTTTTGTGTTGTGGGGCATGGGGTTTCAGTTGCCCGCCCCCTTCGGAACGCGGACCCGAAGGGGGCTTGGGATCACCCGAAACTCTGCGGGGCTGGAGTAGCTCCAGTTGAGGTCGATCGGCCCGCCAAAAGCAGTACAACTGGCAGTCAGGCCAGAAACCGGCGGCATCGTTGGGGTTGGGGTGGGTGTATTGGTTGGCGTAAATGTTGGTGGTGGTGGAGGCGCCGGACATCTTTCAAAACAATCATTTCCGTCATAACATCGTGAGGTGTGACTACTTGAGCAGGGGTTGTCAGGACCATCGCAGGTGGTTTCTTTGTCGCAGTTCAAGTTACCATGAACATCCCAGCCTTTGCAATTCATGTACTTTGGACAGTTTGAGCCACCGCCATCACAAGTCCAACCACTGTATTGACACCAGTCGGTGGCGTTGCAAACTTTGCAACATTGACCACTATT
>JACSRL010000360.1 GCA_014879765.1 Anaerolinea sp.
GCGCCCTTTCGCGACCGGGTGGTGCATCACGCCCTGTGCAACGTCATCGAGCCGGCCTTCGAGCGCACCTTCATCGCCGACAGCTACGCCAACCGGATCGGGAAGGGCACCCACCGCGCGTTGGACCGCTGTCAACACTTTGCGCGTCGCTATCGCTACGTGCTACAATGCGATGTCAGGCAGTTCTTTCCCAGCATCGACCACGCGATCATGCAGGACACGTTGTGGCGCAAAGTGCGCGATCCTGATCTGCGCTGGTTGATCCAGCAGATCCTGGCCAGCGGCGTCGGCGTGCTCAGCGAACAGTACGACATGGTCTACTTCCCAGGCGACGATCTGCTAGCCGTGGGCCGGCCGCGCGGGCTGCCGATAGGAAATCTGACCAGCCAATTCTGGGCCAACTGCTACCTCAACCCCTTCGACCACTTCGTGCAATGCGAGCTGGGCTGTCCAGCCTACCTGCGCTACGTAGACGACATGCTACTCTTCGACGACGATCCCCGCCGGCTGTGGCATCGCAAGGAGGCCATCGTCGATCGCCTGGCCCGCTATCGCTTGACCATCCACCAGGAACAGGCCCAGGTGCGGCCGGTGAGCGAGGGCATTCCCTTCCTGGGCTTCCTGGTCTACCCCGACCGCCGGCGGCTGAAGCGGCGCAAGGGCGTGGCTTTCCAACGGCGCTACCGCCTGCTGGCCGAGCGCTACGCCTCCGGCGAGGTTACCATGGACCAGATGACAGCTTCGGTCAAGGGCTGGCTCAACCATGTGCGCTATGCCAACACGGCCGGCCTGCGTGCGTCGGTCTTGCGCAGCGTGATCATACCGCAGCCCCGACGGTGACCGGCTGCAAGGAGTGTTGCGATGGCTGCAAAGAAGACCGCGCTGGACCCAACGCCGCTTTTCACCAAAACCTTTGATTTCACCGTCTGGCTGATGCAGGTGAGCAATCACTTTCCACGCAGCCAGCGCTTCATCGTCACCCAACGTTTCCTGGACGCTGCGCTGAACTTTCAGGAGCTGGTGTTGGAGGCCAACGTTAAGAGGATGCCAGAGCGGCTGGAGAAGCTGCTGCTGGCCGATGTGCAGTTGGACAAGGTGCGCATCTACCTGCGCCTCACGTTGCGACTGGAGTGGCTCACGCCGGGGCAATACAAACACAGCGCGGCCATGGTGGCCGAGATGGGCCGGCTGCTGGGCGGCTGGCAGAGAGCCTTGCGCAAGAACAAGGATCAGGCGCCAGGCGCCAGCGATCAAGATGAGACAGCACCAACCGCGCCTGAGGCGGAGCCGGTCTCACCGGTGCTTGATCCCTGACACATGGCACTTGATCCTGCCATGAGGGCCGGACCGAACGGCGTGTGTTGCGCGGCGGTTCCTTCAACAACAATGCGAGGAACGTGCGCTGCGCCGTCCGCAACAGGAACAACCCGAACAACCGCAACAGGAACAACGGGTTTCGTGTGGTGGTTGCGTCTCACGTCATTCTCCCTGCGTGGCAGGCCAGAAATGCCGGACGGCGACGAGCTTTCCGGCCGAGGCGATGAATGATGGCTCGGTCCGTGTCCTGGCCGCGCTTGCCCTCACCCCGGCCCTCTCCCACGGGGACGAGGGAGCACGAGGATGAGCCGGGCGAATAGCAACGGCCCGCCCCCTGCCGGCTTGACCCCCGGTTGGAGGCGGGCCATCCGCACCCCAATACGAGGCCCGCATGGATATATCTCTAATCAACACCTTGCCTGAACCGCTACAGACCATCCTGATCGGCGCGGCCGGCGACTTTGCTGGCGGCCTGGCAGCCAACATGGTCAGTCATCTGCTAAGCGCCGCCGGCTACCAAGTCCAGAAGCGCTTTCGCCCTGAGCCACAGCAGGCCGCGCTCAACACGGCCATGGCCGAGGCCTTGCTGCTCACCGTGCGCCGGCAGACCGACGACCCCGCGCTTCAGGCTCACTATCTGGAACTCTTTGGCCAGTGGGCGGGCCGCGACGCGGTGGCCGGCGAGCTGTCGCAGGTGATCGACCCCCGGCCCGACGCCGAGATCGACCTGGATCTGCTGGCGCGCGAGTTCGAGGCGGCCGGCTACGATCCCGACCTGCTGGGCGACGTTGCTTTTCAAGCGATGGTTGCACAGTTCGTCGCCGATTTCTACGACGCCGCGGCGCGCCAGCCGGCGCTGCAAGGGCAGATCGAGATCGGTCTGCTGCGGGGCATCGCCGACCGGGCCGAGGAGCAGGTGCGGCTGTTGCGACGTGTGGCGGCTGCGCTGGAGGGGCCGCCGACCCAAACCGCGGCGCCAACTGCTTCTCCTGGCCCGACGACCGTCTTCAAGGCCAAGGGCCGGCGCAACACCCTGCTGACTGGCCCGGTTGGGGGCAATGTCGAGATCAACTACGGCGCCGTCTACAAGACGGTGGTGGAAGCGCGCGGCGAGTTGAGCCCGCAGCAGGCCACGGCGATCCTCAACGGCTACCTCGGCTGGGTGCGCCGCAGCTACGACAAGATCCAGACATTTGGCCTGGAAAACCCGCGCCAGGCCAAACAGCCCAGGATTGAGTTCTTGACTGACGTGTTCATCCCCGTGACCGTGCGTCGCTTTCAACCTCCCAGCCGCAGCGAGCTGGAAGCGGCGCTGCGCGGCAAGGTGGGCCTGGAGCGCATCCTGGCCAGCCATCAGTTGACCCGTGCGGAGGAGCGTGCAGGGGGGACGGTTGCGCTTGAGAACCTGCTGGCCATCTCCGACCGTCTGGCCATCATCGGCGGCGCCGGCAGCGGCAAGAGCACCATCCTGCACCACCTGGCGGTCACCCTGGCGCGGGCCATCCAGGAGGGCGAGCCGTTCCCCTATCGGCTGCCGGACGACAGGCCGCTGATCCCGCTGCTGGTTCCGCTGCGCTATTACCGCGACTACCTGGAGCAATGCCACAGCGCGCCGGGCCGCGTGCTCGACGCCCCCACCACCGGCACCTTGGCCGGTTTCATCGCCTGGCAGTTGCAGCGCGGCAGCAAGCATGGCTCCGAGGCGTTCTTCCACCGGCTGCTGCGCGAGGGCGGCTGTCTCCTGATGATCGATGGCCTGGATGAGGTGGTCAGCCGGGAACAGCGCGGCCAGGTGCGGGAGCAGGTGGAGGCGCTGGTGCGCGCCGACTATCCGGGCAACCGTGTAATCGTCACGGCGCGCGAGGCCGGCTTTCAGGAGGAGGCGGTTTTCGGCGACGACTTCACCCGCCTGGATGTGCAGGATCTGAGCCAGGGCCAGATCGAACAACTGGTGGGCAACTGGTGCCGCCGTCTTTACCCGGAAGATGTGGCCGGCAATCAGCGTGAACTGATGCGGGCCATCGACGAGATCAACCAGCGGCGGCGGGAGAAGGCTCTGGCCCCGCTGATCAACACGCCGCTGATGGTAACCATGGTCGTCAGCGTGCAGGTGGGCGAGACCGAGCTGCCGCGCGAGCGGGTCGCCCTTTACGAGGCGTGCGTCAAAGCCATCCTGCAGGCGCAGTATACCCCCGAGGAGGGACGCCGCCAGGTGACCGACTGGGGCGGCCCCTGGGAGGCGCAGCGCGATTGGCTGTGCCATCTGGCGGTGCGCATGCACGAGGGGGGACGGGCCGGCGCGGCCCTGCGCGAGGAGCAGGTCGGCGAGGCGCTGCGGAGCATCGACCTGGCTGAGGACAAGGTGCGCGCCTTTCTGGTGGCCAGTCGCCATCGCGGCGGGCTCTTTGAGGAACGAGCCGAGTTCTTCCAGTTCAGCCATCTGACCTTTCAGGAGTATCTGGCCGCGCGCCTGTTGGCCGAGTATCGCGCTGCGGGGCGGCCCATGTTGCAGCCCCATGTAGGGGAGAGCTGGTGGCGGGAGGTCGCTTTGCTGACCTACGGCTACCTGAGCATGAAATCAGGCGAGCTGTTCACCGGCGACGACTCGCCGGCCATGCAGCATCTGCGCTGGCTCTCCACGCTGGCGGGCAGCGACGAAACCAGGCTGGCGGGCGCCGAACTGGCCGGCGCATCGGTATTGGAGATCGAGAAGCCCGATCCGGAACAGCGGCTGCAGCAGGCCAGGGTGTTGGTGGCCCTGCTTGAAGATCAGACGCTGTCAGTGCCTGGCGCCCTGCGCGCGGAGGCGGGCCGCACGCTGGCCCGCCTGGGCGACCCGCGTCCCGGCGTGGGGGTGCGCGGCGACGGCGTGCCGGATATCGAGTGGTGTCCTGTGGATGGGGGCGAGTTCATCATGGGCAACACCGAGCAGACCGATCGGGAAGCGTATGCAGATGAGATGCCGCAGCATCGACCCAGCCTGGGGGCGTTTGCCATCAGCAAGTATTGCGTCACCAATGCGCAGTTCGATGTCTTCGTGCAGGATGGTGGCTACAGCGACCGGCACTGGCGCAGTTGTTGGACCGAGGCCGGGTTGCGATGGAAAAGGGATCGCAGAGGGCCTGAGAAGTACGGCGGTGTATTTGATCTGGCCAACCATCCGGTGGTGGGTGTGAGCTGGTACGAGGCGGTGGCTTACAGCAACTGGCTGGGCCAGAAGCTGGGGCGGCCGGTGACTTTGCCCAGCGAGGCGCAGTGGGAGCGGGCGGCGCGGCACAGGGATGGCCGGCGCTACCCGTGGGGCGAGGCGCTAACGCCCGACCACGCCAACTACGACGAGACCGGGATTGGAACGACGACGGCGGTGGGCATATTTCCGAAGGGCAAGAGCGAGTGCGGTGCGCTGGATATGAGTGGCAACGTGTGGGAATGGTGTCTGACCAGGTGGCGTGACAGCTACAACAGCCCGCCCGATGACGATCCAGGAGGTGACATAATGCGTGTGTTGCGCGGCGGTTCCTTC
>JACSRL010000270.1 GCA_014879765.1 Anaerolinea sp.
CCGTAGTGCGCGCCCGGCTGGGCGCCGTTGATGAAGGTGTCGCGGTCCACGTTGAAGCGCCGCGAGCGGTTGACCGGATAGCCGCTGTTGTCCACGATGGCCAACGCGCTGCTGCCGAAAGCAGTCACGTAGGTGGCGCCGTCGAAGAGCGCGACCGAGTGCTGCACCGTGCCGCTGTTGGTCATCACCCGCACCTGGAAGCCGAAGTCGACGATCTCGCCGGTTCCGAAGGAGCCAGCCCAGGCCACGGCCACCACGTCCTCAGGCGCCCGGCCCTCGGCCGCAGCCGCCAGCAGGGGCGAGATTTCCTCGCCCGCCAGTTGGGCCGCCTGGGCCGCGTTCAGCGGATAGGCGCCGCCATAGGCGCTGCCGTCCACGTACACGGTGTCAGGGTCGATGGGCGCCAGGAAGAGGCCATCGGCCAGGGGATCGCCGCTGTTGCTGGCGCTGACATCCACATCGATGTAGGAGCCGTTGACCACCGGGGTGGTGCTGGAGGTCTGAGTGACCTCGCCGAAGACATCGACGGGCAGCTCGACGCCGTAGACCTCGCCGCCCATCACGCCGTTGGTGACGCGATAGACCATGCCGATCTGCGCCGGCGAGTCGTTGACCTGGCCCATCACCATGCTGGTGACCGCGCCGCCGGCCGGCGCCACGGGGCCGTACGAGTCGGGAACGAAGGCCGGCATGGCCCCGTTGAAGACGTGGTAGCCGCCCTCCAGCGCGTTGGCCGGGGAGACATCCCACAGGTCGCCGGTGAAGTAGGCATCAAAGGCGTAGACCTGGAAGTTGAAGGCCATGTCGTCATCGGGCACGATCACCGGGATCACCATGTTGTCGGTGTTGATGGTGGTATCCAGGAAGAACTGCAAGGCCGAGGTGCCAGCCGCCAGATCCGCCAGCGCGCTGGCCGCGCGCGGGTCGGTGGTGCCGTTCACCTGGCTGTTGTAGGCCACATAGTCGTCGACGCCGTCCTGGTCCACGTCGATGTACACATTGTACTCGATGTTGATCGGCGTTGAGCGACTGTTCCAGGTGCTGACGGGGAAGAGCAGCAGGTTGTTGGTGGCGTCCCAGCGGACGGCATCCACGCCGACATACTTCAGGTCAGCCGGCGCCACATCCACCGTGCCAGGGGGCAGGACGATCTCAGGGCTGCTGTCCACCAGGGGGTAGACTTCCGTTGAGCCGTCGATCAGCGAATCGTTGGTCAGCGGCACGTCGAAGCTGAAGGGGCCGGTCTGGGTCGCGTCGCCGACCATCACGTCAGCAGCCTGCCGCGGCAGGAAGTGCCAGGGCACGTTGATGACCTCGCCGTCGTCGGCGGTCAGGGTGACAAAGCCGTCGGCCTCGATCGCGGTCAGCAGATCGCCGCCGGCAGCGCCGAAGGTGCTGCCGTTGATGAAGGGCCAGGCCTTGAGCATGGTGGGATCGACGGCCAAAGCCACATCGAATGTGCCGGCGCCGCCGCCATCCACCGTCAGCGAGTCGGCGCTGAGCGCGACATCGACGCCGGCGTTCTCGTCGTTGGCGTAGCGGAAGCCGATCTCGATGCTGTAGGTCTTGGACACCGTGGCGGTGTTGATCACCTCGACCGTCTTGCTGTCCATGTAGTCATCGGCCACGGTCTCGAAGCCGAAGGAGAGGGCCACGTCGTTGTCAGCCGGGACCCAGGCCATGGTCTCAGCCTGGCTGGAGGCCAGGACATCGACGCGGCCGGCGCCCTGGCGGCTGATGGGATTGAGCATGCCGCCGGGCACATCCTGCCAGGTGTCGGTGACTGCGTTGTTCATCAACAGCGCCTTGACCATCGCGGGCGCCAGCGAGCCACTGCCGCCGGCGTTTTCCAGCAGCAGGGCGGCCGAGCCGGCCACCATGGGCGCCGCGCCCGAGGTGCCGCCGAAGATGCTGTAGCCCTGGTCGCCGGAGCTGGCCGAGCGCGAAGCGCCGGGAGCGCCGATGTTGGGCTTGAGATAGCTGACATCGAAGGCCGGGCCGCGCGAGCTGGTGCCTTCCATCACATCCAGCAGGGGGATGGTGAGCGCCGGATCGGTGGGATCCACGGTGACGCTGGCGCCGGCTGCCTTCAGCAGCACGCCGCTGGCTTGGCTCACCACGAAGCCGGGCGCCGTCGGGTCGCCGCCGCCGTAGGAGAAGTTCACCGGAGGTCCGGGCGCGATCAGGGCCATGATGACCAGTTCAGCGCCGGCCGCAGCCGCGTTGGAGAACTTGAGGCTGACCGCGCACGATCCGCGGTCGATCAGCGAAACCTTGCCGGTCAGATCGGCCGTGAAGGCATCGCAGCCCAGGGTGTTGGTGCCGTCGCCGTTGCCGTAGATGATGGGGCCGGAGATGGGCGCCGTGGGAGCGGGGGTCCAGGGCTGCAAGTTGGCGTCCATGATGGCGACTGCCGGCGTGTCGCGGCGGATGCGGTAGAGCATGGCCGAGGGCACGGTGGTCTGCGCCACGCTGATGGCCGTGCGGGCGGTGGAGGGCGAGCCGGTGATGTAGGGCATGTTGGCGCTGTTGCCGGCCGAGATGGCCACCACCGAGCCCAGGCCGGTCAGTGTATCGATGGCGATGGAATCGGCGCTGCTGGGCTGGCCGTAGACCGAGCCCAACGACATGTTGATGACATCCGCGCGGTCGTCGAAGTTCAGGTCGCCGTTGGGGTCGGCGGCCCATTCGTAGGATTCCATCATGGCCAGGCCGCTGCACGAGGTGGCGACGCTGGAGCAGACCTTCAGCGCGTAGAACTCGACGCCAGGGGCCACGCCAGGGCCAAGCTCGCTGGTGGCCACGCCGCCGATGATGCTGGCCACATGGGTGCCGTGGCCGTCGGTGCCGCCGGCCTCGTCGTCCATGGGGTTGGGATCAGGGATCTCAGCGGTGTTGGGCCAACTGCTGCCCACGAAGTCGTAGCCGCCGATGACCTTGGCGGTGGGGAAGAGGCGGGGATCGGCCGGCTGGGAGGCCTCGGCCAGCGCCTGGTCGGTGTCAGCCTGCAGGCCGGAGCCGCCCAGGTGGGCATGGGTGTAGTCGATGCCGGAGTCGATCACGGCCACGGTGATGCCCGTGCCATCGACGCCGGCGGTCTGCACCGCGGCCGCGCCGATCCACGGCACGGTCTCGTCCAGATCCAGCTCGAAATCAGGCAGGGTGCTGACGCTGATCACGCCGGGGATGGCGTAGAGAGCGTGTACCTGGGCGCCGCTGATCTCCACGGCCACGCCGTTGATCAGCTTGGTGAAGTTGGCCAGCGTCACGCCGCCCAACGCATCGACGGCCGCGCTGACCTGGGCTTGCTGGGCCAGCAGGGCAGCGTTGTAGGCCTGGGCCGCGGCCGCGTCGAAGCTGGCGCCGCGCTGCTGGCCATCCAGCCACTGCTGGGCCAGCGGAGCATCGGCCAACTGAACCACGTAACGGGCCGTCTCGGTTATCCGCTGTTTGCCAGGCACATAGCCGCTGCTGGTCAGCGGCCCATCCACATCGGCCGCGGTGATCGGCTGCAGGCCGGCCGGCGCCTGGCGGCCAGGCTGCGCCTGGGGCGCCCCGGTCTGGGCGCTGGCAGGCAGGGCGATCATCGACGCGATGACCAAAAGGGCCAGAATCACACTGAGTTTACGTCTCATTGTCTTCCTCTCCAAAGGTGATGATTGGTGAAACGGTTGAGAGAACGATAGGCGGTCAGGGAAAATTGGTGGCTTGAAGCACCTGGTGCGGTCAGCGCAAGCAACCTCCTTTCTACATGGTGCTGGATCGCAAACAGCCTCCGCCGGGGAGATGGCGTAAGCTGGAGTTGCATCGACGGCTTCGATGGCTTCCGAGTGGTCGGACCGGTGCAATGCGGTCCCTGAGGGGAACAGGGCTAAAATGCAGGTAAATTATAGCCCAGGGAAGGGGGCTTGTCAAACAAGCGCGCCAACTAACCGGCCAGCAGCAGGCGGCCGCAGCCGGGACAGAAGACCCGCTGGCCGCCGACGCGCACCGCTTGAGCCACGCCAGTGGCCAGCATCAGGCCGCAGGCCTGGCAGGCGCCGCCCTGCTCGCGCGCCACGGCTCTGCCCCCCTTGCGGCTGCGCAGGCTCTTGTACAGATCCCGGTCAGCCGGCGGCGTGGCCTCCCATTGCTGGCTCAGGCGGGCTGACAACGTCTTGAGCTCGGCCAGACGCTGGCCAGCCTCGCGTTTGATGGCTTCCTGGCGCGCCTGGTGGGTCGCCTCGGCGCTGGCCTGCTGGCTTTGCCGGGCTGCCAACTGCGCCTCGCACCGATCGAGCTCCAGCATCGCCTCCAGCGCCTCTCCTTCCAGCGTGCTGCGCCGCCGGCGCAACGCGGCCACGTTGGCCTCCATGCTCTCCAGCTCGCGCGGATTGCGCACGCGGCCGCTCATCAGATCGCGTTCCGCGGCGCGCACCTGGGCCGCCAGATCTTTGACTTGCCGGTCCAGCTTTTGCTGCGCCGCGCGGCCGCTCTCCAGCTCGGTTTGAGCTTCGGCCGTGGCCGCGCGCGCGGCCGTGAGCTCGGCGCGTTCGCCCAGTTGCTTTTCCAGCTCGGTCAGCCGTTGCCGGACCGCTTCGACGGCCAGATCGGTGGTCTGCAAGGCCCACAACTCTGCCACTGTGCTCATCCAACGCCTCCTGACGAAGATTGCCCGCTTGGGCCGGTCCTGGCGCGACGCCGCGCCCGCCGATTATACCCCCCATGCCAGCAAAGCCGCAATTAACGTGCCTGCTCAGGCAAGGCATTAGAAACCGGGTTTTTGTCTTGCAGACCAAGGTCATGGCGCCATGAAAGGCCGTTGCGCAGACG
>JACSRL010000146.1 GCA_014879765.1 Anaerolinea sp.
CAGGGCGATCGGCGGCGCCAGCGGCGCCAGAGCCAGCCCGGCCAGGATCAGCGGCCAGCGGTGCAGCAGGTGCTGCCGGTCATCGCCCTCGCCGTTGCGAAAATAGCGCCACATGGCCGCGGGCGAGGCCAGCCCCTGCCGGGCCACGTAGGCCGGCACGTGATCCAGGTCAGCCAACAGGCTGGCGGCCCAGGGCAGCAACACACGCCGGCCCAGCCGCGGCCAGGCGGCCGCGGCCGCGACCGTGGAAAGGATCAGGTGATCGCGCGGGTGCATGGAGACATTGTACCGTCCGTCGCGGGCCAAAGCTGCGACAAATGTCTCGCCAGGCGAGAAGAAGGGGAGCGTAACGAGTAACGGTTCTCTCGCAACCGGAACTTCACATGCGTTCTCCGGTTACGAGTTACGGGTTACGACACACGGGATAGGCGACTGCTCTTCACGCCCACGCACCACGCACAAACCCCATCCTCGCACACTCCGGGTTACGTGTTACGCATTCCATGTTGCCGTTCCACAGCCAACACCCCTCCTAGGAGCGCCCCATGACCCCATCCACCCGCATCGCCCATGTCCACATCAGCCTGGCGCTGGTCTATCTTGTCGTCGCGCTGCTGAGCTTGGTGGACTTCATCCTGGCCCAGTTTGGCCTGGCGCCGGCGCTGGGCAATCTCTACTGGTTCCGCCTGCACATGATCACCATCGGCGTGCTGGCGCAGTCGGTGATGGGGGTGCTGCCGCTGTTGCTGGCCCGCCAACTGCGCACAGCGCCCCCCAACCCCGCGGCCCAGTGGGCGCTGCTGATCCTGTTCAACCTGGGGCTGCTGCTGCTCAGCTTCGGCCAGGTGCTGTGGAGCCAGCCGCTGCGCAGCGGCGGCGGCTGGCTCCTGCTGTTGACGCTGACAGCCTGGCTGGCGCTGTTGGTGCAGATGTGGCGCCGCGCGCCCCGGCCGCGGCCGCTGGAGGCTGCCTTCTTTCTGGCCGGGCCCTCCTACCTGCTGCTGGGCGTGTTGATGGCGTTGAGCATGCTGGAAAGCTGGCCCGCGCCGGTCAGCACCCAGGGGGTCAAGGAGGCGCACGTCCACAACAACATCTTTGGCTTCACCGGCCTCGTGCTGGCCGGGGTGGCGTTGAACGTGCTGCCCGCCTTGTTCGGTCGCAGCCTGGCCCGCCCGGCCTGGGTGCGCCCCACCTTCTGGCTGATGACCGTGGGCGCGTTCTTGCTCTGGCTGGGGCCGTACACCGGCGTGAGGCTGGCGACAGGCGCGGGTCTGCTGGTCTATGTGAGCGGAGTCGGGCTGATGCTGGCCAACGTCTGGCAAACGCTGCGCCGGCCCGCGCCCGTCCCCTCGGTGCTCAGCGTGCAGTGGCTGGTCAGCTACCTCTGGATCGCCGCGCCGGCCGTGGCCGCGGTTGTCTTCGCGCTGTTGAGGCCGCAGCGACTGACCGTGGCCGCCGCGGAGTTGGGTGTGATGCAGGGGCTGATCTATGGCTGGATCTTGCCGATCGTGCTGGGCTTTCTGCCCGCCGTGGGAGGCCGCGTCCTGGGCGGCGCTGAGGACTGGAATCCGCCCATCAGCCCGGCCGAGGGGAGCCGCGCCAGCGTGATCCTGCTCAACCTGGCGGTGGCTGCGATCTGGCTGGCCAGCATCGTGCTGCCCTGGGAGCAGGCCCGCCCCATGGTGGCCGCGGCCTATGGGCTGTTGATCGTGGCGACCCTTTCCTACGTCCGGCGGCTGTGGCGCATGGTAAAGGGCGCGCGCACCGCGGCCCAAGCCTAGCGCGCTGAACCGTTGTCGGGCAACAAAAAAGTGCGGATCGGAGGTGTTCCGATCCGCACTTATTATCAACCGTCGTCCTACTGCTGCAAGCTGCGCACGTAGGCGATGACATCCAGCAACTGCTGGTCGGTGAAGGCGGGGTTGCCGCCCTTGGGAGGCATGTCCACGCCGGTGGTGTTCAGCGGATCGGTGGCTGGCCGGCCGACCTTGAGGAAGGCCAGAAACTGCTCATCGGTCTGGCTCTTGACGAACTCGCTGGTGGTGAAGTCCTTGCCCAGGCCGGTGATGCCCTTGCCGTCCATGCCATGGCAGCCGGCGCAGACAGTGAAAGATTCTTTGCCTTTGGCCGGGTCGCCCGCGGCAAGGGACGGGGCGGCCGGTTGCGCTACGGTGGCTTGAGCGGCAGGCTGCGCCGCCGGGGCAGGGGTGCTGCCGCCGCCGCCGCACGCGGCCAGCATGGACAAGACGATCAGCAGGCTGAGGATCAGAAGTGTCTTCTTCACGGGTAACTACTCCTCGTTGTGAATTGATTGACGCCGAAACAGCGACGCCACTGGTGCGTTCGGTTGAAGCGGGTGCGATTATACCACGGCTCGCGAATCGTGTGAAACGTAACAGAGTAATGCGTAACTCGTAACCCGGAGTCGGTGGGAGTTGGCTGTGGGTTGCGGGAGCGTGTGCCAGGTTTCAGAAGAAAAGTGTCACGCGACCCGAAATCAACCCGCATCCTCACACGTTCCGGGTTACTCGTTGCTCGTTACCCGTTACGCATCAACGGACCTCGTACTCGAAAACCACCTCGCCCAACACCTCCTCGCCATCCTTGGCGACGACGGTGACGGTCCACGGCCCGGCCATGCTGAAGTTGACCGCGCCCAGGTAGCGGCCATCGCCCTGCGCCACGGGGTTTTCGTTGCCGGGCGAGCCATGATCCATGGTCGGCATCCAGGGGGTGATCTCCAGGGTCAGGTCGTTCAGCGTGGGCCAGTCGAACATGCCGCGCTTCTGCATGGCGTAGATCTCGAAGGGCTGCCGACCCACCGCCGGTGTGGTGGGCTGCACCACCGAGAGGAAGATCTTCATCTCGCCCGGCCCCATGAAGGAGCCGTGCAGCTTGGATGGCCCCACCTCGACCGGCACCTGCGCCGTGTTGCTGACGCTGCGCACGGTATCGGTGAAGGCCACCGCCACATCCCAACTGCCCAGGTCCGGCCCGCCGGGCATGGAGAAGATCAACGCGCCCTCGAACATGCCGGGACCGGCGGCGGTGGGCTGCACGACACCGGAGCCGTGATGGCGGCCATCCATCATGTTCATGTGCGGGGTCATGGTCACCTGGGCCCCGTCCACCGGCTGGCCGTCAGGCCCGGTCAAGTGTACCCAGACCGGGTTGTAGCCGGCGTGCAGCGCATCGGCCTTGCTGATGACGTGGACATGATAGCCGTCCGCTTCGCCCTCGAACTCACGTCCCTGCGGCGCGGGCTCAGTGGCCTCGGAGGCCGGCTGCTCGGTGGCGTGGCCGTGGTCGCCGCCCGGCATCATGGCCGCGCCCGCTTCGGTGATCAGCGCGCCGGCCTTGTGCCGCTCGACCAGGCCATTCCAGCCGAACACTTCGCCGCTCAGCTCGGCGGCCAGCCGTTGCGCCGCGGCCTCGTCGGCAAAGGCTGCCGTGCCCTGGGCCATGGGCGTCTGCAGCATGTTGCTGAAGACGTAGAAGGCCTTGCCGGCGTCCAGCCACTCTTTGCTGTCGTAGTCATGCACCCACCAGGCCGCCACCGTCTGCTCCGGGTGCTTGTCGGCGTGGATCAGCATGTCGCCGATGTCGTCGAACAAGACGTTTTCGAAGCGGCCTGGGCTCACTTCGTAGGTGTAGGCCGCGGCGAAGCGCGGGTCGCTGATGATCATCTTGCACTCGGCGCAGACATCCTCGCCGTAGCGGATCTCCGGCGGCGCAATGGTAGCCTGGCCCGGGGCGCAGGCGCTCAAGAGCACGGCCAGCAGCAGCAGGGCCACCGTCGCGTGTCTCATCGAACGATTTGGCGATCGCATAACAATCTCCTGAGGTGGTTGACCGAATACGGACTGCACACGGCTCACCAATCGCCGCGCGTGGCCAGCCGCAGGTAGGCCAGCAGCGCGGGCACGACGATCCAGAGGCCCAGCACGGCCAGGAAAATGCCCAGCAGCGCGGCGCCGTAACGCTGCACTGCATAGATGCCGGCCGGGCCCAGAATGTCCAGCGTGGCGCGGATGTCCAGGATGGCGGCCATCTTGAACACCTGCAACGGATTGGTCAGCGACATGACGAAGAGGTTGGCAATGGGCACGCGCAGCGCCATGGAGGTGCCCATCATGCCCAGATCGCCCAGAAAGACGAAGATCAGCCAGAGGAAGAGGCCAATGCCCACGGCCACGCTGGCCCGCCGGGTGAGGGCCGAGACCAGGAAGCCGACGCTGAGCATGGCCAAGCTGAGCAAAAAGGCCAGCCAGGTCAACTGCAAGTACTGGCCGGGATCGGTCGCGCCCGCGCCGCCGACAGCCATCACCAGCCCGGAGATGCCGAAGCCCAACGCCAGCGCGGCCAGCAGGCTCAGCGCCAAGCCGATGTATTTGCCCAGAAAGATCTCGTAGCGGTGGACGGGCTGAGCCAGCAGGTAGGCCAGGGTGCCGCGCTCCCACTCGCCGGCCAGGCTCTGCGCGCCTACGGTCAAGGCCATCAGCGGCACGATCAGCAGCACCAGGTTGATCAGGCTGGCGGCTGTGCGGCCAAAGCCGGCAAAGCCCACCATACCTGCGCCGGCCAGCGCCAGGTAGGAGAAGGCCAGCGCCAACACGGCAAAGGCTGCGGCGTAAAGCAGGAACCAGCGATTGCGCAGCGCGTCGCGCAGCTCTTTTTGGGCGAGGATCCAGACGGTGGTCAGGCTAAGGCTCATGCGAGGTGTGTCCTTACGTAACGTAACTGCTCAGCCCGTCGTTCAGAAACCGGGTTTTTCTCGTGCGGCATGGTTTTCGTCTTCGTAACG
>JACSRL010000464.1 GCA_014879765.1 Anaerolinea sp.
CGAGAGCAACCCGCGCATCAAGCTGTTCGACACCTTCGGCGCGGCCGTGCAGGCGTTGCTCAACGGCGACGTGGACATGGTGCTGATGGACAAGGCCTCCAGCACCGGCTACATCAGCGCCAACCCCGACAAGCTGGTGGTGATCGGCGATCCGCTGGCCAGCGAGGACTTCGGCTTCATCTTCTCGCCCGGCAGCGACCTGACCGCGGCCTTCAACGCGGCCATCGACAGCATGGTGGAGGATGGCTTCTTCGATCATCTGAACCGCAAGTGGTTTTACCTCTACGGCGCGCAGTAGTCCTGCTGGACCGGCTGTCAGCCAGCCGGACGCCGGCCATGCGGCATCTTGCGCAGCCACAGACCCTTCGGGCGCCCGGCGTCCGAAGGGTCTGCTGTAAGTTCCCCAGGAGAACAGATCATGCACAGCACCGAAACCCTCCCCAACATCCCAAATCCGCCGCGCGGGCCGCGCGTTGGCAGCGTCTGGGCGCGCACCCCGCTCTGGCTGGTGGTCGCGGTCATCCTGGCCCTGGTCTTTCTGTGGGTGCTGCTCACCGATCCTGCCTACGAGGTGATCTTTCGGGCCCTGCTGACCGGTGTGTGGGTGACTATCAAGGTGACGCTGATCTCCTTCACGCTGGCCATCATCCTGGGGCTGGCGGTGGGGCTGGCGCGGGTATCGTCGCACCGGCTGGTGGTTGAGACGGCCTCTTTCTACGTGGAGATCATCCGCGGCGTGCCGATGCTGGTCTTGCTCTACTACGTGGTCTTCGCCGGCGCGCCGGCCATGGTCAGCGCGATCAACTGGCTGGGCATGACGTTGCGCAACCTGGGCATCCTGCCTGGCCTGGGGGAGAGCATGGCCGGCATGGGGGTGCGCCAGATCGACTTCACCATGCGCGTGATCCTCGCCTTGACCATCGGCTACAGCGCCTTTCTGGCCGAAGTTTTCCGCGCCGGCATCCAATCCATCGAGCGCGGCCAGACCGAGGCCGCGCGCTCGCTGGGCATGAGCTCATGGCAGGCCATGCGTCACGTCATCCTCCCCCAGGCCATCCGCCGGGTGCTGCCCCCGCTGGGCAACGACTTCATCGCCATGCTCAAAGATTCGTCGCTGGTCTCGGTCATGGGGGTGGCCGACATCACCTACCAGGGCAAGGTCTACGCCGCCAGCACCTTCAAGTTCTTCGAGACCTACAACGTGGTGGGCTACCTCTACCTGGTGATGACCATCGGCCTGGCGCTGCTGGTGCGCTATCTGGAGAAGCGGAGCAAGGCCGCGCACTGAGCGCCCCTCCTCCCTGGTTGATAAACCGGTGTGGCGTAGACCGCGGCAGGCTTCTCCCAGACGCGCGCATGATCGAAGGGCAACAGCTTTGCCGGGGCATCAGGGGCTGACCCGGCGGCCATGGCTGGCATGGCCGGCAGCAGACTGATAAGGAACATCAAACCGAGCAGCCATAGGTGCCGGGCACTTCGCGTAGAGCGCAAGTGCCCGGCGCCTGAACAGTTACGTTTGAACTCAGTTTGACGGCAATAGGGCGCGCAGCTCTTCGATTTGTCTCAAAACGGCGGCGTGGGCAGTTCCGCCGTAGACCGCGCGCTGCTCCACCGATTGCTCGAAATCGAAGACTCCGGCCACGTCGGGGCCGAACTGCGGGCTGATGGCCTGGTATTCGGCCAGCGGCAGCTCGCGCAGAGCAACGCCCAGCGCCTCGCTCCGTTTGACGGCCAGGCCGGCCAGCTCGTGGCTCTGGCGGAAGGGCACGCCGCGGCGCACCAGGGTGTCGGCCAGATCGGTGGCCAGCAGCTCATCGCCCAGCGCGGCAGCCATGCGCTCCGGGCGGATGCGCATGGTGGCCAGCACGCCGGCCGCCACAGGCAAGGCCACCAGCAGCGTGTTCACCGAATCGAACAGCGGCTCCTTGTCCTCCTGCAAATCCTTGTTGTAGGCCGCCGGCAGTCCCTTGAGCGTAGTCAACAGGCTGACCAGATTGCCGGTCAGCCGGCCCGCCTTGCCCCTCAGCAGCTCCAGCGAATCGGGGTTGCGCTTCTGCGGCATCAGGCTGCTGCCGGTGCTGAACTGGTCGGCGATCTGGACGAAGCCGAACTCGCGGCTGCTCCACAGGATCAGATCCTCGGCGAGCTGGCTCAGATGCACCCCCAGCAGCGCCGCCCAGCTCAGAAACTCGACGGCGTAGTCGCGGTCGCGCACGGCATCGATGCTGTTGGGGATGGGGCCGTCGAAGCCCAGATCGGCCGCCAGGGCGTGCCGGTCCACGGCGAAGGGGTTGCCGGCCAGCGCGCCCGCGCCCAGCGGGCTCAGGTTCAGCCGCGTGCGCAGGTCGGCCAGCCGCTGCCGGTCCCGCTGCCAGGCCCAGGCGTGGCTCAGCAGCCAGTGCGACCAGCGGATCGGCTGGGCCGGCTGCACGTGGGTGTAGCCCGGCATCAGCACGTCGATCTCGGCCGCGGCCCGCTGCACGGTCACGCGCAGCAGGTCCACCAGCAGGCTGTCCAGCTCGTCGACGCGGCTGCGCAGCCACCAGCGCAGGTCAGTGGCCACCTGGTCGTTGCGGCTGCGTCCGGTGTGCAGCTTGCCGGCCAGCGGGCCGATCAGCTCGCCCAGCCGGCGCTCCACGGCCGTGTGGATATCCTCGTCGCCGGGGGCAAACGGGAACTGGCCCGCGCGCCATTCCTCGGCCACCTGCTCCAGCCCGGCCAGCAGCGCATCGCGCTCCGCGGCCGTCAACAGCCCGGCTGCGGCGCCGGCGCTGGCGTAGGCCATGCTGCCGAAGATGTCCTCCAGCCAGAGGCGCTGGTCGAAGGGTAGCGAATCGTTGAATTGGCGCAGCAAGGGGCTGGCGGCCTGCTCGAAGCGGCCGCCCCAGAGGGTAGTCACGATCTTTTCAGCCTCCAGCTAACTGCTCGGGGCAAGGAGCGCCAGCAAAACCACCTGATTGACCTCAGCGTCGAAGATCGCACGCACCGGTATCTCAAAACCGGGGATGGCGAAACTGCGCACCTGACCGGTCATGGCCTTGATCACCAGCCGGTAGGAATCGTCTCCCTCTACCAGGTGATACTGCTCCAGTGTCTCGGCGTCGGGATCGATGATCCAGTATTCGCTGACGCCGTGGGCGGCGTAGTCGTCGAACTTGACGCCGCGGTCGCGCTGTTCGGTGCTCTCGGAGATCACCTCGACCACCAGGTCCGGCGCCGGGAAGCGCATCTGGTCTGGAAAGACGGTCGCCGCCCTGGCCGTGTTGAAGTAACAGATGTCTGGCTCGTAGTCGTTGCGGGTCAAAGAGATCATGATCTTCTCGAAGCCCACATAGCCAAGGCGATGAACAGCGACATAGGAGCTGACAAGCCGGTACAAGTGGCCACTGGCAGCGTTATGACGCAGTCTGACGGGCGAGTGCATGACAATCTCGCCGTTGATGAACTCTGCCTTGTCGTCCTCGTCGATCTGCGCGTAGAACTCGCGCCGGCGTTGCTTTTCGTCCGCCAGCACCGCATCGATCCTGCGGGCAATGAAGGGAAGCCGCGGCGAGTTGAGAAGTGGTTTCAGGTCTCGATCCAGCACCAGAGTCATGATACATCTCCATCTGCTTGACTGGCCACAGCATACCATAAACCACAACTTCTGGCAATAGGGGCCTACTCCCAGGCGCTCACCACATCCAGCGCCTTCATCTCTTCCTCGCTTAAGCGCACGCCCACCGCGCCCAGGCTGTCGTTGAGCTGCTCGACGCTGTTGGCGCCGATGATGGGGGATGTGATGACCGGCTGGCTGAGCTGCCAGGCCAGCGCCATCTGGGCGATGGACTGGCCGCGCGTTTTACCCAGCTTCTCCAGCGCCTCCAGGATGATGAAGCCGCGGTCGTTCAGGTAGCGCCGCTGGATGCCGCTGGCGCGCGCGCTGTCGGGCACAGGCTCGCCGCGGCGATACTTGCCGGTCAAAAAGCCGGCCGCCAGCGGGCTGTAGGGAATCACGCCGATGCCCTCCTCCTCGCACAGCCCTTTCAGCTCGCGCTCGAACTCCGCCCGATAGGCGATGTTGTAGTGCGGCTGGATGCTGTCGTAGCGGGCCAGGCTCTGCTTGTCGCTGATCCACAGCGCCTTGGCCAGCCGCCAGGCCGGGTAGTTGGAGCAGCCGAGGGTGCGCACCTTGCCTTGTCGCACCAGATCATCCAGCGCGCGCAGCGTTTCGTCGATGGGGGTGTTGGCGTCGAACCAGTGGGTCTGGTACAGGTCGATGTGGTCCGTCTGCAAACGGCGCAGGCTGTCCTCCACGGCGGCCATGATGTGGCCGCGGCTGAGCCCCTCGCCGTTGGGGCCATCCCACATGCGGCCGCGCACCTTGGTGGCCAGCACGATCTGACGGCGGTTGCCGCGCGCCTGCATCCAGCGGCCGATGATCTCCTCCGACACGCCGCCGGGGTTGCCCTCGGCCCAGCGGGAGTAGACATCGGCTGTGTCGATGAAATTGCCGCCGGCCTCGACAAAGGCATCCATCACCGCGCAGGACGCGGCCTCGTCGGCCGTCCAGCCCCACTGCATGGTGCCGAGGCAGAGTTCGCTGACTTGCAGGCCGGTGCGGCCTAGGTTGCGGTATTGCATGGTTAGTCTCCTGGTGAATGCGCCGTAGCGGCGGGTGGTTTGGCAGGCCACACAGAAGGCGCTTGCCAAAAGAACAAAAGCGTAGGCAACTGCTCAGGCTTGGCATTAGAAACCGGGTTTTTGTCTTGCAGACCAAGGTCATGGCGCCATGAAAGG
>JACSRL010000320.1 GCA_014879765.1 Anaerolinea sp.
GGGGCACGGTCGGAGACCGGCCCGAGCGGTGAAAATGTGGGGGCACGGTCGGAGACCGGCCCGAGCGGTAAAAATGTGGGGGCACGGTCGGAGACCGGCCCGAGCGGCAAAGGCCTGAGCGGTGAACGGGATGGAGGGATGGGGAGACGGGGGGATGGGGAGATGGAGCCGGCGCCGCCGGTGTGGCTGCTGGTGGGATTGAGCGCGCTGTTGCTGTTCAAGTTTGCCTATGTCGATACGCAGACCACCTGGCTGCGCTGCACCTCCAGCGAGACGCGCGTCTGTGGCGCGCAGACCACGGTGGATGCGCCGCTGATGGGCGGGCCGGTGCTGCGCGGCTACACGGTGTCCAGCTATGAGCCGGCCCGGGGCGACGAGCTGCGGGTCACTGTCTACTGGCAAGGGACGGCGGAGCAACTGCCGCGGCTGCACAGCTTCCTGCACGTGCGCAACCTCAGCCCCGACGCTCCGCTCAACCCGGCCACCGGCGATGGCATCTGGGCGCAACAGGAGAACTACGCGCCCGGCGGCCGGGTCACCGACCAGTATCAGCCGGGCAAGCTCTACGTGGACCAGTTCCGCGTGCGTCTGCCCGAGGATATGCCCCCCGGCGAGTATTTTTTAGAGATCGGCCTCTTCGACCCTGTGACCGGCGAACAGATCGATCCGGTCGCGGAGCAGGTCAAGCCCCCGTTGGCAATCCTGTGGCGCTCGCTGCTGTTGCCGAATCTGACGGTGCAGTGATTCGCGCTGCGTTGCCGATCTGTTCTTCAGCCCACCCGCTCACGGCCACTGGCCCAGGGTCACGAAGTCCGCGCCGTCGGCGGTCGCGAGGCGCTGGCCGGTGGCAGGATCGTACAGGCCGGCAATCAGACGCACGGCGGGGGGCGCGCCGTCGCCGGGCAGCGCCAACACCAGGCGCTCCTCCACCACCTGGCCGGGCTGCCAGGCGGTGGTGGGCGCGAAGCCGGCCTGCGGCGCGCTGTCCCAGGTGGCCAGCGCCGCGCCGCTCTGGGCATCCAGCACCTGCACGAAGGTGTGGAGGGGGGCGGCCGAGGGCTGCACCGGCCGCCAGCGCAGCATCACCTGCCATTCCCCTGTCATGCTGAGGCCGCTTGGGGCCGAAGCATCCCCCGCGTGAGGGCCGGCGCCCGCCTGCCGCAGCTCCCAGCTCTCCAGCGCGGCCACATCGCCCAACACGACGCCGGGATTGCCGCTGGCCACCAGCGGCAGCGGCGCGGCGAAGCGGCTGAGCCGGAAGCCATCCTCCAGCCATTCGGTCCCGGCGAAGAAGGCCCGCGCCGCCAGCTCGCGCTCGTTGACGCTGGCGGGATCGCCCGGCCCCACCCCCTCGGTCAGCAGCCAGAGACGCGGGTGCGTCTGCAAAAGGCGCTCGACGCGGCCGCTGGAGGGCTGCCCCTGGCCGTCGGGCGCCCGGTAGAGGCCGAAGAAGGGGGTCTTGGCCCCGGCCGCGTTGAGAAACCAGACCAACTGATCCAGCGGCTGTTGATAGGGCGCGGGGTTGAGCACCAGCGCATCGCCGGGCCGGCCAGCCTCCTCCAGCCGGGCCAGGGTCGCGGCATAGGCCGGCCGCCCCACGCAGCCAAGCTGGCTCTGGCCCAGCCAACCCAGCAGCAGCAGCGAGGCCAGCGCCAGCGCCGCGCCGGCCGAGGCCACCAGCCAACGCCGTGGCCGCAACAGCGCGATCAGCGCCAACAGCGCGCCGGCCGCGGCCAGCAGCGCGCCCTGGGGCTGGCCGCGCAGCCAGGCCATGTCCAGCCAGGCCGCCTGGGGTCGCAGCGTCCAGAGGGGGTAGCGTTGGCCCAGCGCCTGCGTCTCGGGCAGCGAGTTCCAGAGCACGCCCGGCAGTTGGATGGCCACCCCCAGCACGGCCAGGAGGAGCATGGCCCAGCGCGGCCAGCCGCGCCCCTGCCAGGCCCGCTCCACGGCCGGGATGGTCAACAGCAGCAGCAGCGGCAACACCGGCAGCACGTAGCGCGGCCCCCACACCGGCCCACCCCAGAAGACCGGCCACAGCGCATAGAGCACGATCGTGAACGCGGCGATGGCCAGCAGCCGCCAGCCCAGCGCGCCGTGGCGGCGCACGAAGGGGAGAAAGCCCCAGAAAATGGCCAGCAGGGGCGGGGCAAAGAGAAAGATGCTGCGGTCGGCGCTCCAGAGAAAGCCGGCCAGCCCGGCCAGCAGCGAGCCGTCGAAGGTCTCAGAGTAGCCGAACTGGAGGGGATCGCCGAAGCGCTGCCAGTTGAAGGCCAGCAACGCCAGCGCGACCACGGCGATGGGCAGGCCATAGCCCACCAGGCGGCGCAGCAGCTCGGCCGGCCGGCGATCCCACAGCAGCAGGGCAAAGAAGGGCGCCAGCACGATGGAGGCCGGCCGGATGGCGACGGCCGCGGCCATGGCCACGCCGGCCAGCAGCGCGCGCCGGGCGGTGACGCCGGGGATGAGCAGCCAGACCAGAATCGTCCAACAGAGCGCCACCAGCGGCTCGCTGAACATCGTCTTGGCGTAGACCCAGGCGTAGGTGGCCAGGCCGTAGAGCAGCCCCAGGCTGACGCTGGCGCGCGCCGAATAGCCCAGCCGGCCCGCGGCCAGGATCAGGAACCAGGCGGTCAGCGCCGTGGCCAGGCTGTTGAGCAGCATGGCGCTGCTGGCCAGCCCTGCGCCGGGGATCAGCCGGGCCAGCGCCACCGCGCCGGCCACCAGCAGCGAATGGCCGATGCCATACTTGGAGTAGAGCTCGCCATCCAGACCCACCCGCGCCTGTTCGTCGTAGGGGGAGGCCCAGAAGAGCGCGCTTTCGTCGACGCGGCCATGATAGGCCAGGTTGCGGCTGACCGCGAAGACGGCCTGTTCGTCGATGGAGCGAAACGCGCCGCTGGCCGTCAGCCAGTAGACGGCGAAGAGCAGCAGCGCCGCGGCCGTGGCCTGTAGTTTGAGAGTGGATGGCGAGGTGGGTGCAGTCATAGTCCTCAATCGTCGTTCAGAAACCGGGTTTTTCTCGTGCGGCCATGGTTTTCGTCTTCGTAACGGTCTTTCATGGCGCCATGACCTTGGTCTGTGAGACAAAAACCCGGTTTCTAATGCCAATGATCTTCAGGGCGTCTCGCCCGGCTCCGGCGGCCGATGCGCAGCCAGGCGTCCAGCAGCGCGACCAGCAGGATCAGGTGCAGCGCCGCCTGAAACGCGTTGCTGTAGACCACGAACAGGATACCGGGCAGCGGCTGCATGGCGCCCAGGACAAAAACGCCGTTCAGGATGGCCGCGCTGATGGTGAACACCGCCAGCCCCATGCCCATCTGGCCGCGGCGGGCAAACCACCAGGTGGCGAGGATCAGAAACGGATAGCCCAGGAAAAGGTAGCGCTCGTGGGTGCCGGTGAGCAGCACATTGAAGCCCAGTTGGGTCAGCCCCAGCAGCAGGCTGAGCAGGGCCAGCAGGCCGGCCTCCGCGTCGCCCGTCAACCGGACCCGCGCGCCGCGGGCCAGCAGCGGCCGCAGCGCCAGAAACGCGGTGGTGAACAGGAAGACCAGCAGCAGTGCATAGAGCACAATGCCGGTGTGGTAGGGTGTCAGCGTCTGCGTCCACGGGCCTAGCCGCAGCGCGGTGAACGGCTCCCGGGACGAAGCCCACATGTCGCGGCCCAGCAGGATCCAGAGGTTGAAGCCGTTGCCGGAGATCACGTCGCCGTGCGGGCTGGTTTGCCAGCCGTACCAGAACGTCGAGCCCAGCGCGTCGGGCGGCAGGCTGAAGCGGCTGTCCAGCAGACGAAAGGCGGCCAGGGCCAGCAGCAGCGCGGCCAGCGCCACGGCCAGGCCGCGCCCGCCCAGCTCGCGCCCGCAGCTCCACACCACCAGCGCCAGCAGGAAAAGGAAGAAGGGGAGCGCAAAGGTGTTGAGCGGCTTGATCAGCGCGAAGCCGGCCAGGGTCAGCCCCGCCAGCAGCAGCCAGAGGCCGGCCGGGGCGGCGCGGCGCTGGCCGGCCGCGCGCCAGGCCTGCCACAGGGCGATGAAGGCCAGCAGCGCGCCGGCCAGCGAGATGCCGTCCAGTTGCCCCCAGAGAACGCCGCCCACCACCATCCAGGGCAGGAGCGTCAGCAGCAAGGCGGCCAACACCGGCCGGCCATAGCGCATCAGCCGTGCCAGCCAGGCCAGCAGCAGGAAATCCAGTGCGGCGAAGGTGGCCAGGTAGAAGCGCACCAGCGCGTCGGTGGCCGGCGCGCCCAGCGGGCGGCCGAAGAGGTTTTCGCTCAGCAGTCGCAATCCCTGCACCACGCCGCCGCTGAGCCACAGCCCCACGGCCGGATAGCCCAACGGCGATTCCGGTCGGTAGGCCAGGCATTCCTGGTAGGTGGCGGGGCCAAAGGCCTCCAGGCAGTCAGCCCAGCGGGCATAGGCCATCAAATCGCCCTTGTGGTAGGTGTTGGGCCACAGCGCCACCAGCAGGAAAGGCAGCGCCACGCCGGCCAGCAGCAGCAGCGCCGTGCCCGGCGATAGGCGGCGGGAGGGGGTTGGGGTGACTGCAGTCGTCATAGCTACTGATCTCTGAGTGAATCGCTCTCGTGATGCGTGATGCGTGACGAGTGATGCGTGATGCGTGACGAGTGATGCGTGATGCGTGACGAGTGATGCGTGATGCGTGACCGGAATTGCGGGAGTCGTCTCTGATTCACGCTTCACGCTTCACATTTCACGCTTCACGCTTCACGCTTCACGCTTCACGTTTCACGCTTCACGTTTCACGCTTCACGCTTCAC
>JACSRL010000382.1 GCA_014879765.1 Anaerolinea sp.
GAGTGAGGCCAAGGGATGTGCTTCGTCTTCACCGACTTCATCGATGAGAAAGTCGAGCAAGCTGACTGTTTCATCGTACTCCTGGTTGTTGATTGGTACATGAATCATGGGATCTGTCGTGTGGAAGCATGGACTCAAAATGTCGAAGACTTCATCCTGTCTCATTGGTTGAGGCATGTTGCACTCACAAGTCAAGAGATCAAGCTTACGGATAAAACCGCCGATACAGCCGCGGGAAGGGCAGCGCCTCGCGGATGTGGGCCAGGCCACAGAGCCACATCAGCACCCGCTCCAGCCCCATGCCAAAGCCGCTGTGCGGCTGAGCGCCGTACTGGCGCAGGTCCAGATACCACTCGTAGGCCTCGCGCGGCAGCTTGTGCGCGTCGATGGCGTCCAGCAGGGTCTGGTAGTCGTGCATGCGCTGGCTGCCGCCGACGATCTCGCCGTAGCCTTCGGGCGCGATCAGGTCGCAGGCCAGCACCGTCTCTGGCCGCTCCGGGTCAGGCTGCATGTAGAACGCCTTGACCGCGCGCGGGTAGTGATGGACAAAGACCGGCTTGTCGAACTGGGCGCTGATCGCGTCCTCGTGCGGCGCGCCGAAGTCCTCGCCCCAGGGGAAGTCGGGGTAGCCGTTGGCGTGCAGCAGCTTGACCGCGTCGTCGTAGTGGATGCGCGGGAAGGGGGGCAGGACGTTCTGCAAGCGGCTGGTGTCCCGCTCCAGCGCGGCCAGCTCGGCCGCCCGCTCGCGCAGCACCGTCTGCACGCAGTGGCTGACGAACTGCTCGATGATCTCCATGTTCTCGTCCAGCTCGGTGAAGGCCATCTCCGGCTCCACCATCCAGAACTCCATGGCGTGGCGGCGGGTGTCTGACTTCTCGGCGCGGAAGGTGGGGCCGAAGCAGTAGACGCGGCCGAAGGCGCCGATGGTGGCCTCGCTGTAAAGCTGGCCGGTCTGGGCCAGGTAGGCCGGCTCGTCGAAGTACTTGGTGGCAAAAAGGTTGGTGGTGCCCTCGGCCGCGGCCGGCGTGATGATGGGGGTGTCCACCAGAACGAAGCCCTGGTCGTCCAGCCAGTTGCGGATCGCGCCGATCAGCGTGGCGCGCGTGCGCAGGATGGCCGCCTGGCGCGGGTCGCGCAGCCAGAGGTGGCGATGGTTGAGCAGGAAATCGCTGCCGTGCTCGCCGCCGTCGCGCTTGGGCGCCAGCGGGTAGGGATCGGCTGCACGTCCGATCACCTCGAAGGCCGCCGCGTCCAGCTCATAGCCGCCGGGCGCGCGCGGTTCAGCCCGCAGGTTGCCGCTGATGCTGACGGCCGACTCCAGCGTGATGTGGCGGGCCGCGTCGAACTGCTCTTCGGGCAGATTCTTCTTGAAGACGACGCACTGCATCGTCCCGCTGCCGTCGCGCAGGCTGATGAACTGGAGCTTGCCCTTGTCGGCGCGCTTCTGCACCCAGCCGGTGAGGGTGACATCCTGGCCGACGTGGTCGGCGGCTTGGTTGATTTTGATGGGGGTGGTCACAAGTTCTTCTCCAGGAAGGCGACGACTGTCACCTCAGGTTATTGGTCACCAAGCGCCGCACCTCTTCTACAAACTCAGCAGGAGTCTGAATCGTCAACCCGCTTTGTTCAGCAACATTCGGCGTGAAATCCTTGGTGTTTAAGGTGATGAAGCGATCGACACCGCTGCTGACGGCCGTGCAGAGGATAGGGGCGTCTTGGGCTTCAATGATGTCCATCCACGGTCTGACTAATTCAACTGCGGGATTGGGCAGGATCTCCAGACGGAGGCGTGCCAGTTGCGCTGCGAAATTCGGCAAGGCCCGCGGCAACTTCTTGCGCAGATTGCGCTCGGCTTCGTCCAGGACCTGTTCGCTGACGACAATCTGAAACAAGCCAACTTCAGCCATCTTGAGCACGGCGTTGCTTGCGCCCGACTGCGAGTCGGCGCCTGCAATCAGCACGTTGGCATCAACGAAGACTCTGCGCATCGTTGGCGTACCGCTCTTGCCAGATGAGCTTGCGCTCTTCCTCCAGACCCTGCAACAACTCCGCCAGGCTAACTCCTTCTTCTGTCATCAGAGCCGAAAACTCTTGAGACAGCTTGGGAATCATGGCCTGTCTGGGAGATAGCAACAGGACGTCGTCGATCTGCACCAGATTGAGCGTGTCGCCCGCATCAACAGCAAGGCTGGTCCGCACCGACTGGGGCAACGTGATTTGCCCGCGTTCTCTCACTCGTACCGCAAATGCTGTTTGCATTACCAGCTCCTCTTGTTGAGGTGGTGTGAATTTCCGATTTTCACACAATCGCATTATACGACAACGGACTTACCGATGCAAGAACTCAACAGACAAAGGCGCCCTTTGACTTACCAGCTACATTGTAGCGTCAGAAGATCTCACACCGCGTCCTTCTTCGCCGTCGACATCAACTGCAAGAGATCCAACTGCGCCTTGTCCACCACGTCGGGCGTGCCGGTCATCGGCTCCACGGCCTGCTGGTTCTTGGGGAAGGGGATCACCTCGCGGATCGAGGTCTCGCCGGCCAGCAGCATGATGAAACGGTCGATGCCCAGGGCGATGCCGCCGTGGGGCGGGGTGCCGAATTCGAAGGCGTCCAGCATGTGGCCGAATTTCAGCGCCGCGGCCTCGGGCGAGTGGCCCAGCAGTTGGAACATGCGCTCCTGCACCTCGCGCTGGTGGATGCGGATGCTGCCGCCGCCCAGCTCGACGCCGTTGAGCACGATGTCATAGGCGTTGGCCCGCACGCTGCCCGGATCGCTGGTCATGCGGTCCATGTCCTCAGCCTTGGGCGAGGTGAAGGGGTGGTGCATGGCGTCCCAGCGCCCCTCCTCCTCGTTCCAGTCCACCAGTGGAAAGTCCACCACCCACAGGTAGGCAAATTGGCCCGGCGCGATCAGGTTCAGGTCGCGGCCCAGACGCAGACGCAGCTCGCCCAGCGCGGCCGTCGCCACCCGGGCCGTGTCGGCGACCATGAAGACCACATCGCCCGGCCCAGCCTGGCAGCGTTCAGCGATCGCGGCCAGCTCAGCCGCGCTGAAAAACTTGGCGATGGGCGACTTCGGCCCGCCCTCGGCCGGATAGTCCAGCCAGGCCAGCCCCTTGGCGCCGTAGATCTTGACCACTTCCTCGTAGGCCTTGACCTGCTCGCGCAGCTTTTGGCCGCTCAGCCCGGCCAGGCCGGGCGCGGCCACCGCCTTGACCACATTGCCGGCCGCCAGCGCGGCCTTGAGGAAGCCGACGCCGGTATCGGCCAGCAGGTCGCCCAGATCTTGCAGCTCCAGGCCGAAGCGGATGTCGGGTTTGTCGCTGCCGTAGCGGGCCATGGCCTCGGCATAGGTCAGGCGGGGGAAGGGCAGGCTGGGCGGCTCAGCCTCGGTCAACTGCATGGTCAGCTCGCGGCACAGCCCGCTGACCAGCTCGATCACATCCTCCTGGCCGACGAAGGACATCTCCACGTCCAGTTGGGTGAACTCCGGCTGGCGGTCGGCGCGCAGGTCTTCATCGCGGAAGCAGCGCGCGATCTGGAAATAGCGGTCGAAGCCGGCCACCATCAGCAGTTGCTTGAACTGCTGCGGGCTCTGCGGCAGGGCGTAGAACTTGCCGGGATGGACGCGGCTGGGCACCAGATAGTCGCGCGCGCCTTCAGGGGTCGATTTAGTCAGGATCGGCGTCTCGATCTCCAGGAAGCTGTGCGCGTCCAGGTAGTCGCGCATCAGCTTGACCGCGCGGTGGCGCAGGATGATGTTGCGCTGCAAGCGCGGCCGGCGCAGGTCCAGGTAGCGATATTTCAAGCGAGCAAACTCACTGGTACGTCCCGCGGTCTCCGAGGGGTTGGCCTCCAGATCGTCGCGGATCTCGAAGGGCAGCGGCTTGGCGGGGTTTTCCACCACCAGCTCGCTGGCCACCACCTCCACCTCGCCGGTGAGAAGGCTGGGGTTTTCCATGCCGGCCGGCCGGCGGCGCACCGCGCCGCGCACAGCCAGCACGAACTCGCTGCGCACGCGCTGCGCCGCCTCGTGGGCCGCGAGGGTGTCGGGGGTGATGACCACCTGGGTCACGCCGTAGCGGTCGCGCAGGTCGAGAAAGATGAGCGTGCCATGGTCGCGGCGGCGGTAGGCCCAGCCGGCCAGCACAACCTCCTGGCCGGCGTCAGCAGCGCGCAGGTCGCCGCAGGTGTGGGTGCGTTTCAGCATACGAGTTGCGTTGATTCCTCTCGGTACGTTTCAGTTGATGCAAGCCTGGATTATACCGCAGAGGCAACGGAGAGGCAACTGTTTACGGTCACGCGCCGGTACCCGGATTCTCGACGTCGAGACCGGTCTGCACCCGTTGCAGGCCGGTTTTCCTTTGCCAGCGCCGCGCCAACTTGGCAAACCCGCCGTAATCCGTACAATCATTCAGCGTTCATCATTCATCACTCATCACTCATCATTCATCACCCATCCTCCCATGACCCAACAAGAATCCATCGCCCTGGTGCGCCAACTGCTGAGCGCCAAAGACGACGACGAACTGACCCAGATCATCGGCTTCAACCTGGGGCGCATCGACGGCACCTTCTTCGGTGTGCTCAACGCCTCGGTCAGGCAACTGGAGCGCGAGGGCAAGCCATCCATCGCCGCGGCGCTGCAAGAACTGGGCGACCGCATGTTGCGCATGAAGACGCTGATCTGAAACGTGAAACGTGAAACGTGAAACGTGATCCGGAGTCGGCCGCCCCGGCTGCCTCTTGCGC
>JACSRL010000456.1 GCA_014879765.1 Anaerolinea sp.
AGGGGCGGGGTGACCCCGCCCCTACAGTTACCGTCTATTCGCAGAGCCAGGGGGTCTATGAGGATCGTGTTCAGATTGCCGCGCTGCTGGGCGTTGCGCAGGAACAGGTGCGGGTGATTTTGGTGCCCAACGGCGGCGGCTTCGGCGGCAAGGAGGACCTGTCGGTGCAGGGCCACGCCGCGCTGGCCGCGCACCTGCTGGGCCGGCCGGTCAAGGTCAAATTGACCCGCGACGAGTCGATCCGCATGCACCCCAAACGCCACCCCATGTGGCTGGACTACGAGATCGGCTGCGACGCGGCCGGCAAGCTGACCTTTGTCCATGCCCGCATCGTGGGCGACACCGGCGCCTATGCGTCGGTGGGGGCCAAGGTGCTGGAGCGCGCGGCCGGCCATGCCACCGGCGCCTACCACGTCCCCGCGGTGGATGTCGAGGCGGCGGCGGTCTACACCAACAACGTGCCCTGCGGCGCGATGCGCGGCTTCGGCGCCAACCAGTCGGCCTTTGCCGTCGAAAGCCTGGTGGACGAGCTCTGCCGGCAGGGCGGCTTCGACCGCTGGCAGTTTCGCTGGGACAACGCCATCACCGAGGGGCGCATGACCGCCACCGGCCAGGTGATCGAAGGGGGCGCGGGCCTGCGCGCGACGCTAGAGGCGGTGAAGGAGGAATTCTACGCCGCCCGGACCGCCGGCCTGGCCTGCGGCATCAAGAACACCGGCATCGGCAACGGCGTCAACGACGCCGCACTGGTCAGAATCAGCATCCTGGCCCCCGATCACCTGCTGCTGGACCACGGCTGGACGGAGATGGGGCAGGGGGTACACACCGTGGCCGTGCAGGCGCTGTGTACCGAGACCGGCATCGACCCCGCGTTCGTCGAGGTGCAGGTGGACACCGCCTCAGGCCAGGAGGCGGGCATGACCACCGCCTCGCGCGCCACCTCGCTGGTGGGCAACGCCACCATCGCCGCGGCCAAAAAGCTGGCCGCCGATCTGCAGAGCCACACGCTGGCCGAGCTGGTGGGCCGGCGCTACGAGGGCAGTTGGATCTGCGACTGGACCACCGCGCCCGAGGCCGTCACCGACGCGCCTGTCACCCACTACTCCTACAGCTACGCCACGCAATTGGTGATTCTGGACGACGACGGCCAGATCGCCAAGGTGATCGCGGCGCACGACGCGGGCAAGATCTTCAACCCGACGCTGTTCGAGGGCCAGATCGAGGGCTCGCTGCACATGGGTCTGGGCTACGCCATCAGCGAGGACCTGCCCATGGAGGGCGGCCATTTCAAGAGCACGCGGCTGCGCCAGTGCGGCATCCTGCGCGCCAAGGAGATGCCGGAGCTGGAGGTGATCGGCGTCGAGGTGCCTGACCTGTACGGCCCCTACGGCGCCAAAGGCGTGGGCGAGATCGGGCTGGTGCCCACGGCCGGGGCAGTGGCCAACGCACTCTACCAGTTCGACGGCGTGCGGCGAACGAAGCTCCCCATGGCGCTGCCGAAGAAGCGCCGGACGTAGGTCACGCTGGTAGCGTGACGTCGGGCTTCGCAAGCCAGAAAATGCCCGGCGGCCAGCCGGACCTGTTACTGTTGTGTTGCCAAAAGGCACACAAAGTGCTACACTATGGCCAACATCAGGCTATTCACTTGGGATGCAGAAAAAAGCCAACTCCTCAAGGCTAATCGAGGAGTCTCTTTCGAGGACGTTGTTTTTTATATCGCCACTGGGCATTTGCTTGATGTCGTACAACACCCCAACACAGAAAAATACGCTCATCAACGGATGTTTGTGGTGAAGATCGATAACTACATCTATCTTGTGCCGTTTGTTGAATCAAAGATAGAGACTTTCCTCAAGACGATCATCCCCAGCCGCAAGGCTACCAGGCAGTACCTTTCAGGAGCAAAACAGGAATTATGAAACAGATTAATTTGGATCGTGAGGAGCAAGATTTGCTGGCCTCGTTCGAGGCTGGAGAATGGCAGTCTGTGGCCAACGTCGCCGCAGAGATCGAACGGTATGGGTTGCAGGCCAAAGCTACGCTGAAAAAGGATCGTCGCGTCAATATCCGGCTCTCTGCCAAGGACCTTGAAGCGCTACAGAGAAGAGCCGCTGAGGAAGGCATTCCCTACCAAACGCTGATGGCAAGCGTCTTGCACAAATATGTCTCAGGTCGATTGGTTGAACGACCGACGAATTGAGCAATAAACCCTGCAAGTCACGCTCACTATACCGTGCAAAGGAGCACAAGATTTATGAAACTGTCAAAACGCATGTCCCGTCTGGGCACTGAGACCGCCTTCGAGGTGTTGGCCAAGGCCAAGGCGCTGGAGGCTCAGGGCCGGGAGATCATCCATCTGGAAATCGGCGAGCCCGATTTCGACACCCCGCACAACGTGATCGAGGCCGGCGTGTCGGCCCTGCGCGGCGGGTACACCCACTACACGCCGGCCGCCGGCATCCTCCCCCTGCGCCAAGCCATCGCCGATGAGGTCGCCCAGACCCGCGGCATCTCCGTCCACCCCGATCAGGTGGTTGTGGTTCCTGGCGGCAAGCCGATCATGTTCTACGTCCTGCTGGCCATGGTCGAGGCCGGCGACGAGGTGATCTACCCCAACCCTGGCTTCCCCATCTACGAGTCGATGATCAACTTCGCCGGCGCGACCGCGGTGCCGATCCCGCTGCGCATGGAGAACGATTTCGGCCTGGACGTGGACGAGCTGGCCAGCCTGGTCACCGACCGCACCCGCCTGATCGTTCTCAACTCGCCGGCCAACCCCACCGGCGGCGTGGTGTCGGCTGAGCAGATGGCGCAGGTGGCGAAGATCGCGCAGGCGCGCGGCATCCCGGTGTTGGCGGACGAGATCTACAGCCGCATGCTGTACGAGGGCGAGTTCGCCAGCATCACCAGCGTGCCCGGAATGCCTGAGCAGACCATCATCCTGGATGGCTTTTCCAAGACCTATGCCATGACCGGCTGGCGGCTGGGCTATGGCGTGATGCCGGTGGAGCTGGCCCGCCAGATCACCAAGCTGATGGTCAACTCCAACTCCTGCACCGCGGCCTTCACCCAGATGGCCGGCGTCGAGGCGCTGACCGGCCCGCAGGATTCGGTGGATGCCATGCTGAGCGAGTTCCGCCGCCGCCGCAGTCTGGTGGTGGAGGGGCTGAACAAGATCCCCGGCTTCCGCTGTCTGATGCCCAAGGGCGCGTTCTATGCCTTCCCCAACATCGAGGGCACCGGGCTGAGCAGCCAGGTGTTGGCCGACAAGCTGCTCTACGAGGCGGGCGTGGCCGCGCTGGCCGGCACCTGCTTCGGCGCCTATGGCGAAGGCTTCATCCGCTTCTCCTACGCCAACTCGGAGGAGAACCTGAAGAAGGCGCTGGAACGCATCGGGGATGTGGTGGCGAAGCTGTAAGCGTAATGCGTAACGAGTAACTCGTAATCCGGAGTGTGTATGAGAAGGCGTTCTGAGTTGCGTGATGCGTAACCAGAGAAGGCTTCGGCAATACAAAGAGCGTTTCCGGGTTACGAGTTACGCGTTACTCGTTACGCATACCCAGACACCTCCCCCATACTGCGAAGACCCTCTCCGGTTACGCCTTACGAGTTACTCGTTACGGCCTACATCGCTCATCGAGTCACACAAGAATCAACCAAGGAACTGACTATCCATGAAACCAAAGGTACTGATCACCCGCCGTGTGCCCCAGGTGGGCATCGATCTGGTGGCTGCCCACTGCGATGTGGAGCTGTGGGACAGCGATCTGCCCATCCCGCGCGCCACGTTGCTGGAGAAGGCGGCGGACAAGGATGGCATCTACTGCCTGCTGACCGAACGTGTCAATGACGAATTGTTGGACGCCGCGCCCAGGCTCAAGGTAGTCAGCCAGATGGCGGTGGGCTTCGACAACATCGACGTGGCCGCCTGCACCCGCCGCGGCATCCCGGTGGGCAACACCCCTGGCGTGTTGACCGAGACCACGGCCGATTTCACCTGGTCGCTGCTCATGTCGGCCGCGCGGCGCATCGTCGAGGGCGTCGAGTATGTGCGGGCCGGCCACTGGGTCACCTGGGGGCCGATGCTGCTGATGGGACCTGACCTGTACGGCGCGACGCTGGGCATCGTCGGCATGGGGCGCATCGGCCAGGCCGTGGCACGCCGCGCGCTGGGCTTCAACATGCGCATCCTCTACACCGACGCGATGCCCATCCCCGGCGTGGCCGAAGAATTCGGCGCGACCTACGTGGAGATGGATCAGCTCCTGGCCGAGTCCGACTTCGTGACGCTGCACACCAACCTGACGCCGGAGACCTACCACATGATCGACGCCGCGGCGCTGAAGGCTATGAAGCCCAGCGCGATCCTGGTCAACGCGGCGCGCGGCGGGGTGGTGGATCACGACGCGCTGGTGGATGCGCTGCGCAGCGGCGAGATCGCCTACGCCGCGCTGGATGTGACCGAGCCGGAGCCGCTGCCGGCCGATCATCCGCTGGTACACATGCCCAACTGCATCGTGGTGCCGCACATCGCCAGCGCCAGCATCGCCACCCGCACCAAGATGGCCACCATGGCAGCCGCCAATCTGCTGGCCGGCGTGCGCGGCGAGGCCCTGCCCACCTGCGTCAACCCAGAGGTAGCCAGGTAAACAGGTACGCAGCGGCGACAAATCGTGCAGCGAGGTTGCCTTGTCAACCGCAACTCTCGCCAGCAAGGAGAACCACCCCATGTCAACTGATCGAATGGCGCT
>JACSRL010000331.1 GCA_014879765.1 Anaerolinea sp.
CAGCAGGCCGTTGCTGGCCGCGGCCGCGGCATAGCCGATCGCCTCCCCTCCCTGCCAGATCAGCCACAGCTCCTGCGCACTGAGATAGCTGCGCGCGTGCAGGAAGGAGAAGAAGGGGGTATGCCGCCGCGCAAAGCCCAGCCAGCCGCGGCTCAGCTGCTCGAACAGGCGGTCGGCCACGGCCAGGCGGCCAGAGCCGGCCGGTTCGACGCGCAGGCCGGGCTGGCCACGCAGCTCATCGCTGCGCGCCAGCGCCATGGCCGGCGAGTACAGGTCGCGGTAGCCCAGCTTCTCGTACAGGCCGTGCGCCACGCCGGAACGGGCCGTGCCCAGGGTCGAAAAGCGCAGCCCGGCCGCCCGCATCCGCTCATGGGCCTCGTCCAGCAGCCGCGTGGCCACGCCCTGGCCGCGCCACGCCGGGTGGGTGGAGACGGCCCACACGCCGCCGACATCGGTCGCGCCCGCGGTCGAGATCATCGGCAGCCGGAAGACGCCCACCTGTCCGAGCACGGTGCTCCCCTCCACCGCGTAGAGGGCGAAGAAGGGGAAGGGCCGGGGGTCCATGCGCCGGATGATGGCCGCCGTCTCCGGCGTCAGGCCGAAATCCAGACAGAGCAGATTGAGTTGCAGCACTTGCAGCGGATCCACCGCGTCGTATTCCACAATGCGGATCATGGTGTTCATGGGGTCACCAGCAGCCGGCCTTCCATCCCGGCCTGGCGGTGGCCGGAGACCGAGCAGAGATAGGTATAGACCCCGCTGGCGCTGGCGGTGAAGGTGAGGGCGGTCACGCTTTCTTTACCCATCACCAGCGGCGTATGGCGGCCCAGGTCGGGCAGGGCCAGGTCGTGGGTGACGCCGTCGCCGTTGTGCAGCTCGATGCGCACCCGCTCACCCGCCTTCACGGCCAGATCCGGGTTGACGACGCCGTCGATGGCCCCGCCCACGCCGATGAAGGCCAGGCGGCCGTCCGCCAGGCCGGTGCGCAGGCTGAAAACCTGGTCGGCCTGGCCCCCCTCGTCGCCGCAGCCGGCCAGGGCCAGGCTGACGACCAGGAGCAGTATCGCCAGGGTGTGTTGTGTTTTCATGTCACGCCTCCGTGAAGAAGCGAAGAAGTTCAACTTCTCAGAGAAGTTGAACTTCTTCGCGTGGTACGCCATCAAAAGGTCAAATAGCGGGAGACCGCCATCAGCGCCAGGGAGATGACCAGCAGGATCACGTCCCACCGTTCGAAGGCGTGGATCTCGGCGTCCAGCCGGCCCAGTTCCGCGCCCTGTTCCGCCGTGGGCGGCGCGCCGGCCGCGGCGATGGCCGCACCCAGGGCGCCCATGCGCTGGGCCCGCGGGCGGATGCCGAAAAAGCCGATGCCGAAGGCGATCAGCCCGGCCAGGGCGCCCAGGGTGAAGCCCAGCCCAGGGCCAGAAGTGACCCAGGCCATGCTCAGCCCGCCGGAGGAGAACCAGTAGAGGGCCAGCCCGGCCAGGATGGTGAGCAGGCTGGAGACGTTCATGAAGATGGGATAGCGGTATTTGCCGATCAGTTCCTGCATGAACTTCGACCGCGCCGGGCCGAGCCCTTTGGCCGCCGGCTCGAAGTAGAGGAAGTAGGCGACGCCTGCGCCGACCCAGAAGGCGCCGGCAACGATGTGGATGAGACGGAGCAAAAGCAAGACGATGGACATGGCAACCTCCAGATTGCGTTGGGGAGACCGTGGCCTCCTGATGGGTTGGTGTCGCTTACGTATGAGCGATGACTCCATTCAACCACATCAGCGGCGGCTTGTGGGGTCACTCAGTGGCCCCGCGCGTCACCCATGAATTACCCAAGATGTGGTACAATCAGGCCGGTGGCGCGGGCCGCGAGCGCGCGGCCGCCGCCACCCTGTGCCAGGTTCGAGGTGTCACGACGCACAGGGAGATGACATGAACGACCTCGACGCACCCATGTTCTTCGGTGAATGGCTCAAGCGCCGGCGCCGGCGGCTGGATCTGACCCAGGGGGAGCTGGCCGAACGCGCCGGCTGTTCGGTCTTCGCGCTGCGCAAGATCGAGAGCGGGGAACGCCGCCCCTCGAAGCAGTTGGCCGGGCTGCTGGCCGATGCCCTGGAGATTCCGCCGGCCGACCGGCCCACCTTCTTGGCCGCGGCGCGCGGCGAGGTGAGCAGCGCGCGACTGCCGCGCGCGCCGGAGGCGGTGAAAGGCGCGGCGGCGTCCCTGACACGCCCCGCCATACCCGGCAAGGCAGCGCCGGCGCAGGCCCTCCACAACTTGCCGGCCAGCCCGACGCCCCTGGTGGGCCGCGAGGAGGAGCTGGCCAGCCTGGCCCAGCTGCTGACCGACCCCCGTTGCCGGCTGCTCACCCTCATCGGCCCCGGCGGCATCGGCAAGACCCGCCTGGCCATGGCCGCGGCGGCCCAGGCGCAGGCCCACTTCGCCGACGGCGTCTGGTTCGTGCCCCTGGCCCCCGTGGCCGCGCCGGCCGCGGTCGTCCCTGCGCTGGCCGAGACCCTGGGGCTGACCCTGGCGGGCCAGGCCGATATCCGGTTGCAACTGCTGCACCACCTGGCCGGTCAAGAGACCCTGCTGGTGGTGGATAACCTGGAGCATCTGCTGGCGGGCGCCGGTCTGTTGGCCGAGATCTTGGCCTGCGCGCCCGGCGTCAAGCTGCTGGCCACCTCGCGCGAGCGGCTGAACTTGCAGAGCGAGTACGTCTTCGTCACCCAGGGCTTGCCCACGCCCCCGCCCGATCAACTGCACCGCGCCCACGACTACGACGCCATCCGCCTCTTCGCCCAAGCCGCGCGGCGGGCCGGCGCGCGGATCGACCTGCAAGGGGAGGAGTTGGCCGCGGCGGCGCAGGTCTGCCGGGCGGTGGAGGGGATGCCGCTGGGCATCGAACTGGCCGCGGCGTGGACGCCCCTGCTCAGTTGCTGGGAGATCGCCGCCGAGATCCAGCGCGGGCTGGACTTCCTCGCCGCCAATCTGCGCGACCTGCCCGAACGCCAGCGCAGCCTGGCCGCGGTCTTCGAGCACTCCTGGCGGCTGCTGAGCGAAGAAGAGCGGGCCGTCCTGGCCCAGCTCGCGATCTTCCAGGGCGGCTTCGAGCGGGACGCGGCCGCGGCGGTGGCCGTCGCCAGCCTGCCCATCCTCCTCAACCTGGTCTCCAAGTCGCTGATCCGGCGCAGCGAAAACGGCCGCTACGACCTGCACGAGGCGGTGCGCCAGTATGCGTCGAAACGGCTGGAAGAGGATCGCGCCTCTTGCCACGCCGCGCGCCAGCGTCACAGCGACTATTACATGGGCTTTGCGGCGGCGCGTGAGGTGAGACTGAAGGGCGCGGCGCAGCAGGAAACGATCCGCGAGCTGACCGTCGAGGTGGACAACCTGCGCGCCGCCTGGGAGTGGGGCGTCGAAAACGGCCAGTTCGAGACGGTGGACAAAGCCGCCCGCGCCTTCGGCTGGTACTACGAGGTCACCGGTTTGATCCACGAGGGCATCGAGCAGATGGAGCTGCTGGGGCAGGCTTTGCGCGGCCTGCCGCGCCAAACCGAGACCGACAGGCTGTTGGGGATCTGCCTGGTGCAGCAGAGCCTGCTCTATTTCCGCTCGGGCGACTTCGCCCAGGCGACCGAGCGGTACGGGCGCGCCATCGCCTGCCTGCGCGCGGTCGATGATCGGGCGCTGCTCGCCGACGCGTTGATCTTCAGCGGCACCATCCATCACCTGAGCGGCGCATATCGCGAATCGAGGAAGCTGATCGAGGAGGGCCTGGTCTATGCCCGCGCCGTGGGCAACCCCTGGTTTTCCGCCTATGGCGTTTACAACATCGGCCACGTGGACAGCATCATCGGCGACTACCAAAAGGGTTACGCGCAGATGCAGGAGGGGCTGGCGCTCTGGCGCACCCTGGGCGATCCCCACTCCATTTCGCTGGGCTTGAACTTCCTGGTCGAAACGCAGATCGCGCTGGGGCGCACCGAGGAGGCGCTGGCCGGCTTGCAGGAGAGCATCGCCCTGTGCGAACGCACCCAAAACCGTTGGGGCATGGGCACGGCGTACCGCTACCTGGGGCTGGCGATGCTGGCGGCCGGGCGCGGCCGTGAGGCGATCGGGCAGCTCGAAAAGAGCCTCGAGACCTTCGGCGACTACTTCACAGGCTGGGACATCGCCCAGACCCGCATCTACCTGGGCGAGGCTTACCTGCAACTGGGCGACGAGCCAACGGCGCAGAACGTCCTGCTGGACGCCCTGCGCCTGGCCCGCGAGATCCACTCCGCGCCGCTGATGCTGCAGGCGCTGGCGGGGCTCGCCGCCCTCGAGCGACCTGCGCCCCCCGCGGCCGGCTGGCTGTCTCTGATCCTCTCCCACCCCGCGGCCACACACGCCACCAAAGAACGGGCTGCTCAGCTGTTGCGCGGCCTGGGCCAGCCCCCCGCGCCGTTGGACGAAGCAACGGCCATCGCCGCGCTGGAGGCCACGGTGGATGCGGTGATCGGCGGATAAGCGCCCTGTACACGAAACGTCGCCAGGCGGCGCAGCCGACCAGTCCCCATCCAACAGACATCGAAATCGCCCCCGCTGCATTCACGGCCGGTGTGAATGCCGGTTCGCATTGGCTAGGAAAAGACTGCCACCAGGCCGGCCAGGAAAGCCGGCGCGACCACCTCGCAGTGCGTGTATTTGGGGATCACGTCATAGGTCAGCGTGAAGCCAGCATATGACCGGCTTTCCAGTGCATCCAAAAACCG
>JACSRL010000538.1 GCA_014879765.1 Anaerolinea sp.
CGCGGCCGGCTTCCAGGCCCAGTTCGACCCGCAGGGCCGGCTGAACGCAGCCAAGGCGCTGCTGGCCGACTGGCGCTCGGTGGACCTCTTGCAGCAGATCACCGCCGACGAGCTCGGCCCGGCGCTGAGCGGCCAGGGCCAGCTCTTCCAAAACACGGCGGTGGACGGCGCTGACATCCAGTCCTACCTCTTCTTCGCCGTGGACCTGGCCGGCGCGGCCTACACGCGGACGCAACTGGCCGCGGCCACCCGCGAGATCAACAAGCTCTTCCCCATGCCGGCGCTGGTGATCTTTCGCCACGGCGCCAGCCTGACCTTCGCCATCATCGCGCGCCGCGTCCACAAGCGCGACGCCAGCCGCGACGTGCTGGAGAAGGTGACGCTGATCCGCGAGATCCGCTGCGCCAACCCGCACCGCGCCCACGTGGAGATCCTGGAAGACCTGGCCCTGCCCAGCCTGGCGAAAAAGCAGCCCATCGCCACCTTCGTCGATCTGCAGCGGGCCTGGGAAACCACGCTGGACACCAGCGAGCTGAACAAGAAGTTCTTCCGCGAGGTGGCCAACTGGTATTTCTGGGCGGTGCAAACCGTGGTCTTCCCCGACCCTCACCCCTCTGGCTCCCCTCTCCCCCTGGGAGAGGGGCCGGGGGTGAGGGAAAATCACCACGCGATCAGCGTCATCCGCCTGATCACGCGGCTGATCTTCGTCTGGTTCATCCGCGAGAAGGGCCTGGCGCCGGCCGAGTTGTTCGACCGGGACGCGCTGCAGCCGCTGCTGCGCTGGAACGATCCGCAAGGCAGCACCTATTACAAGGCGATCTTGCAGAACCTGTTCTTCGCCACGCTCAACAGCGAGATGGGCGAGGATCGGCGTTTTCGCGGCAAGAACCCGGCCGGCCGCGACAGCCACTACGGCATCCCCTCAGTCTACCGCTACCAGGACTACTTCACCGATCCCGCGGCGGCCCTGCGCCTCTTCGCCAGCATTCCCTTCCTGAACGGCGGCCTCTTCGAGTGCCTGGACCGGCCCGGCCAGCAGGTGCGCATCGACGGCTTCTCCGACCGGGCCGACAACCCGCTGGTCGTGCCCGACTTCCTCTTCTTCGGCGGCGAGCAGGAGGTCGACCTGAACGACGTCTTTGGCACCCGCAACCGGCGCTACCAGGCGCGCGGCCTGCTGCGCATCTTCGACAGCTACAAGTTCACCATCGAGGAGAACACCCCCATCGAGGAGGAGATCGCGCTGGACCCGGAGCTGCTGGGCAAGGTCTTCGAGAACCTGCTGGCGGCCCACAACCCGGAGACCGGCGTCACGGCGCGCAAGCAGACCGGCTCCTTCTACACCCCGCGCGAGATCGTCGACTACATGGTGGACGAGAGCCTGCTGGCTTATCTGGAGACGGCGTTGGGGCAGGGGGCAGGGAAGAAGTTCAACTTCTCGGAGAAGTTGAACTTCTCAGAGCGCCTGCGCGGCCTGCTGGCCTACAGCGACGAGCCGCACGGCTTCGACGCGGCCGAGAGCGCGGCCCTGATCGCGGCCATCGACCGGTTGAAGTGCCTGGACCCGGCCTGCGGCTCCGGCGCGTTCCCCATGGGCATGCTGCACAAGCTGGTACACGTGCTGGCGCGGCTGGACCCGGACAACAGCCAGTGGCGCGCCTTGCAGCGCCGCAAGGCCGTGGCCGAGACCGAGGAGGCCTATCAGATCGGCGACCGCGCCGAGCGCAAGACGCGGCTGGACGACATCGAGGAGGCCTTCACCGCCAACACCAGCGACTACGGCCGCAAGCTCTACCTGATCGAGAACTGCATCTACGGCGTGGACATCCAGCCCATCGCGGTGCAGATCGCCAAGCTGCGCTTCTTCATCTCGCTGGTGGTGGATCAGCGGGTGGACGACGCCCGCCCCAACCGCGGGGTGCGGCCGCTGCCCAACCTGGAGACCAAATTCGTGGCCGCCAACACGCTGATCGGCATCCCGCGGCCGCAGCAGATGGCGCTGCGCGACCCGGCCATCGAGCAGAAAGAGCGGGATCTGGCCGAGGTGCGCAAGCGCCACTTCGCCGCGCGCACGCAGACCACCAAGGAGAAGTACCGCCAGGCCGATCAGCGCCTGCGCGGCGAGCTGGCCGCGCTGCTGCGCCGGGACGGCTGGGGCCGCGACACCGCCGCGCAGCTGGCCGCCTGGGACCCCTACGACCAGAACGCGCACGCCGATTTCTTCGACCCGGAGTGGATGTTCGGCGTGGCGGAGGGCTTCGACGTGGTGATCGGCAATCCGCCCTACGTGCGCCAGGAGCAACTGGGCGCGGCCAAGGCGCTTTTCCAGCAGCAGTACGACTGTTACACCGGCACGGCTGACCTGTACGTCTACTTCTTCGAGCGCGGGCTGCGGCTGCTGCGGCCGGACGGCGTGTTGACCTATATCTCCTCCAACAAGTATTTCCGCGCCGGCTACGGCGCGAAGCTGCGCGGCTACCTGGCCGGCCAGACGCGCATCGAGCAGTTGATCGACTTCGGCGACGCGCCCGTGTTCACCGCCATCGCCTATCCCAGCATCCTCATCGCGCGGCGGGCGGCGCCGGCCGGCCAGCAGACGCGCGCCCTGAGCTGGCCGGCCGGCGAGCCGCTGACCGACTTCGCCGGCGCCTTTCGCCAGCGCAGCTTCCTGATCGCCCAGCGCGAGCTGACGGCCGATGGCTGGCGGCTGGAGACGCCCGCGGTGCTGCGGCTGATGGAGAAGCTACATAGCAGAGGCAGACCGCTCGGAGAGTTTGTCAACGGACAGTTCTATCGGGGAATCACTACTGGATTGAACGACGCATTTGTCGTTGATCAATCCACCTGTGACAGGCTGATTGCAGAGCACTCATCGTCTGCAAGGCTACTGAGGCCATTCTTGCGAGGACGAGACATAGAACGATGGCGAGTGCGATATGACAACCAATATCTCATCAAGATCGAGTCGTCTGAGAACAAGACACACGGATGGTCAGGAATGTCGAAGTCAGACGCAGAAGCAGTTTTCGCTGCAACCTATCCCGCTATTCATGGACACCTTCTCCAGTCTCGCGACGCCTTGATCGCCCGCGACGATCAAGGCCACTATTTTTGGGAATTGCGATCTTGCACTTACTGGCACGAATTCGAGCGGCATAAAATCGTTTCCACCAAGGTGTCAAAGCGACCAACTTTCGCTTTTGACAACGATGGTTACTTTTTCGGTAACACTTCATACTTCAAAGGTACAGAGACGAACCCTCTGTTCATTCTTGGGCTTCTGAACTCGAATGTGTCTTTCTACTACGCGCGCAAGGTATTCGTTGGCAAACAGAACAGTTGGTATGAAGTGCAGCCCGTAGCTCTGGAAGCCTTCCCTCTGCCCCCTTACGATGACACCCAAATGATCGATGGACTTGTGAAAGCCATTCTCGCCGCCAAGGCCGAAAACCCCGCGGCCGACGTCCGCGCGCTGGAGGCGGAGATCGACCAGCGGGTCTACGCGCTCTACGGGCTGACCGCCGAGGAGATCAGGATCGTCGAGGGCGAGACGCGGTAGGGGGGTGTTTGGACCACGAAGCCGCGAAGGGACGCGAATTCGCGAAGCGCGAAGCGCACGAAGCGCGCCCGCCTTCGCGCCCTTCGTGGTTCGTGGCCTTCGCGGTCCTGCGCGCTTTCGTGGTCCAAACCCTCTCTACCCCCGCCTGTGTCCGCCTGCTTTGCCAAAGCTATCAATAGTGGTATCATAGTGCGCCAGGTTTTGAAGGCCATCGAAAGACTTGAGGCAGACCGTGACTCTAGCGAATGATCGTTACACCTACTCAACCGGCTGGCCAGTACCAAACTGACGTACACGGCATCCGCCACCCCCTCCATCATCCGTGACCTCCACTAGAAGTTGACGGCCAATGCCTATGAGAAACCCTCCTCACCCTGGTGAGATCATTCGTGACCTGTACCTCGAGCCGTTGGATCTGACAGTCACCCAGGCCGCAGCCGGTCTGGGCGTCAGCCGCAAGACGTTATCGCTGCTGCTCAACGGCCATGCTGGCATCTCGCCGGAAATGGCCGTGCGCCTGTCCCAGGCCTTTGGCCGCACGCCAGAAGGCTGGCTGCAATTGCAGATGCACTACGACCTGGCGCAGATCGACCGGCAGGCAGCTAGGCGCCTGCCTCGCTGCGAAAACCTCGACGATTCAACTCAGGCTCTGCGACTTCCTCCACTCGGGTGATCATCACCGCTGTGCGGCCGAATTGCTGACGCACACGCTGGCGTAGTGTCTGGAAGTCAGGATCATGGTCCACAACCTGCCCCTTGTGCATGGCGATGTACTGTCCCAGATAGCGATCGATGAGCTTGGCGTGCTGGCGGCGATAGACTTTGCTCTCCTCGGCGATCTTACGGCGGTCCAGCTCCCACAGGTAGCGCCGCAGCGCCTGCGTGAACATCTCGCCGGTGCTCACCTGGCTCTCCAGTGCGGCCTGCTCCACGCGCTGGTACAAAGTGGGTTCGATGGCAACAGTCGGCATGGCTGGTCTCCTGACAATGCACAAATCATGTGTCTCATTCGACAGTTCAATTCTACCCCAAATTCGTTTCTTGGCAACTGACCATAAATAAGCTCTGCCCCGCGATCGTCCATGCTTGTCTGGTAGTTACTGCTCAGGCAGGCGTACAGAAACCGGGTTTTTCTCGTGCGGGCATGGTTTTCGTCTGCGCAACGGCC
>JACSRL010000697.1 GCA_014879765.1 Anaerolinea sp.
CCCCGCCACCCCCACCGCCGACCTTAGTTCCCTGAAACCAGGAGGCACAGACAAGCTCATGAACACGGATACCAGACATCACCGTTCGCTGATGCAAGCCAGCGGGTTGGCCACCATGGTCTTGTTGCTGATTGGCGCCTTCTGGCTTTTTGTCGGTCAGGTGTTTTCGCAAGAAAGCAGTCCCGGTGGACAAGGCGTCTGGACTCAGATCAGCATCCCGGGGATGAACAACCAAAGCAATGTGTATGCGGTACGACGAGCAGGCCCCTTGATGCTGGCGGGCACGCAGGGGCAGGGCATTTTCCGCAGCACCAACGGCGGCGTCACCTGGCAGCAGGTCCCGCAGTATACCGACGCCTATGTGCGTGACCTCTGGATCGGTGGAACCAACAACCAGACCGCGCTGGCGGCCACCGCGGCCAACGGTCTGTTGCGCTCGACCGATGGCGGCTGGACCTGGTCTGCCGTGGGGACGAACATCGGCGCCCAGGCGTTTTATAGTCTGGCTCAGGCGGGCGGCATGCACTATGTGGGCACAGCTGATCGGGGGGTGTGGCGCTCGGCCGATGGCGGCGTCACCTGGACGGCAACGAACTCATTTGCCAGCTCCAGTGCGGTGGTAGTGGCGGCTATGTCAGCACAAACCGCCTACGCGGGATCGATCGACAACGGCCTGTTCAAGACCAACAACGGCGGCGCCAATTGGCAGCCGATGGGCTTTGTTGGCAAGCGCATCCGCGCGCTGACGCTGGACGCGCGCGATCCGCAGATCGTCTGGGTCAGCGTATGGGATGAGGGAGTGTATCGCAGCACGAATGGCGGCCTGAGCTGGCAGACGGCCAGCGCTGGGCTGGGCGGCAGCAATGTCTATGCGTTGTTGGTGGCCAACGTGGGCGGGGTGTGGGAAATACTGGCCGGCACGCCGGGCAATGGCGTGTTGCGCTGGACCGGCAGTGCCTGGACGCCCTGGGGGCTGTCAGGCGTAGATGTTTTTAGCCTGGCGTCGTGGGTGAGCACAGTGTATGCCGGGACCAATGTCAGGGTGTGGGAATACACCTTCCCCCCGACCGCGACCAGTACACCGACCTCCACATCCACGACCAGTGCATCGACCTCCACGCCCACCGCCACACCACAGCCGGGGCTGAGCATGCTTTTGCTGCGCAATGATCCCTGGACAGAGGTGCAGCCGGGAGAGGAGATCCGCTACACCATCCACTATCGCAATGGCCCGCTGCCGTTGAGCAGTTTCGAGATCGCCAACGCGATTCCGCAAAGTGTCGTGGTGGTACCCGGCAGCATCAGCAGCGGCGGCGTCAGCGCGGGCGGCACTGTGCGCTGGACCCTGGGCAACCTGGCCGGCAATGCCAGCGGCGCTGTCTCCTATGCGGTGCGCGTGCCCACGTCAACCCCAACTCATACCCCGACACCGACCTGGACCGCCACACCGACCGCGACCAGCACGCACACCCCGACGCCCACCGGCGTGTCTTTTGACACACCCACCCCTACCCCCACCTCGACGCCGACGACCACGGCGTGCGTCCATCGCATCGAAGGCACGGTGTTCAACGATGTCAACCGGGACGGAGTCTGGCAGCCGTCGACGGAACCGCCCCTGGCCGGCTCCCGCATCCTGCTGGAGGAAAGCGGCGCCACCGTCACTACCGGCAGCGGCGGCTTTTATTACTTTAGCCTGGCCGGGCCAGGCACCTTCCATTTGACTGAAACCGATCCGCCTGGCTATTCCAGCCTGCCGAACTCGCCCAACAACCGGACTGTGACGGTCGCCGCGTGCCAGGTGGCTGTCGTCAACTTCGGCAATGTGCCGCAGACCTGTGCGATTCGGGACTTCAGCTTTGAACAAGGGCCACCGCCAGCCAGCGGTTGGACGCTGACCGCCAACAACACATGCACCTGGATCGGCAACTTTTCGTCCAACTGGGGCATCAACACGGCACACCACGGCGTCAACTCGTTCTGGGCCGGAGGCTATTGTGGTTCCACGCCGAACACGGACTCTGTCTCGCAGACCATTACCGTGCCGACCGGCTCAGGCAATCAGATCCTGACCTTCTGGCTCTTGAGCTACCGGCCAGACGCAGATGATCCGACACCGGATGATGCGCTCAAAGTCCTGATCAACAACGCAGTCATCTACTCCCGCAATATGACGCGGGCCAACGACACCTATCCCAATTGGCTGCGGGTCACGCTCGATCTTTCGGCCTATGCCGGCAGCACGGTGCAACTGCGCTTCACTGGTGTCTCGAATGGCAATCAGACTGGCAATGTCCTGGTCGATGAGATACGCCTGGGCGCCTGTGGAACTGCACAGTCGTCAGACGATTCACCATCAATCCCTCAGCCCGACGCTGATCCGGGGGACGTCTCAATCAGTGCAGCGACTGCGGAGGATCCGGCCAGGACTCCGGACGCTCCGGCCCTGGTGACGGTGCTCAATCAAGGCGCCACGGCCACCTGGCGCTACGGCAGTCAAAATGGTCAGATGAGCAGCAACGCGGTGCGCAATCCGGATCGGATGCTCTATTTGCCGGTGATGATCCGTGCATGGGGCGCGGCGCCTGGGCCAACGCCCACCTTCACGCCGACACCTACGGTCGCCTGGGTCAACATCGCAAGCGAGAATTTCGAGGGTTCATTCCCCAGGGCCGGATGGCAGCTCTACTATGACTCAGAGTTCTACTGGGGCAAGCGCAGTTGTCGTCTGTTCAACGGCTCGTATAGCGGTTGGAGCGTCGGTGCAGGCGCCCAGGGCGGCGGGCTGGCGTGCGGCGCCAACTATCCCAACAACGTCAACAGTTGGCTGGTCTATGGCCCCTTCAGCCTGGCTGACGCGGCCCACGCGGAACTGCTGTTCCAGAGTTGGCACAACGCGGAGGCTGGATATGATGGTCTGGGTTGGGGCGCCTCCAGCAATGGCACGGATTTCTACGGCATGTCTGTCACCGGCAACTCAGGCGGGTGGGTTTCCCGCTCGCTGAATCTGGCTGCGGTTCCTGGCTTTGGCAGCTTCATCGGCCGGCCGCAGGTTTGGATCTCGATCAACTTCTTCAGCGATGGCTCTGTGACCTATCCTGAAGGAGTCTATGTCGATGATATCGTGCTGCGCAAGAGGAGCTTGACCGGCGCGCCGGAGGATGGTGCATCGACAAGCCAATGGCCAGAATGCACAACGGACGAAACTGCGCCGCCCGACGCACCCCGTTGCATGGTCTTGCGGCTGGGCGAATCGCCTCAGCCGGGCGACAAGTAGCGGCGTTGCGCGCAGGCTTGTTGTACGGAGATGTCTTGTGGTGGACACTGAACCGCGTCTGATTCTCTACTTTCCCAATTCCAACGCCAGCTTCGAGGTTGAGCCTGAGCAGGAGATCGTGGCCGGCCTGTCGGATCTGTGCGACATCAATCTGCGCCGTTTTTTCGGCGGCCCGCGCATTCAGACCATCTCGCGGCTGCACTTCAAGCTGCTCTATGTGGAGGACGCCGGCTATGCGATCGTCGATCTCTTCAGCACCAATGGCACCCGGATCAACGATCGTCCCTTGCAGGCCGGAACGCCTCGTTTCCTGCGCAACGGCGACTACATCACCCTGGCCGGCTGTGAAGACTTCGTCATCGCGATCGTGACCGACGTCGCCAGCGCGACCCAGGTGTTCGGCGATGTGCAGCCCTCGGGCCTGTACGCGACCGCCTCGCGCGAGGAAGTCGGGCTGCGCTACATCCACGGCATGGATCAGTTCGTGGTAGACGGCGCGCCCATGCCGCATGCCCAACTGACCCCGTTGGAACATGCGCTGTTGCGCTACCTCTACAACCGCGCCGGCCGCGTCTGCAGCTACGACGAGCTGGCCACCCAGGTCTGGGGCTACAAACCCTACGACGCCTTGCAGAACAACACCATCGCCAAGACGGTCAGCAATCTGCGCAAAAAGTTGGATGGCCTGTCGCTGGGATCGGGCGAGAAGTACATCGTCACGGTGCATGGCCGCGGCGTCAAGTGCCTGCTGCTGCCGGAGTGATGCAAGCTGCCATTCAGAGAATCTTCAGGAAATCTTCAAGAAATCGCCAAGATTTGCCTGGCCGGCTGTGCTAGAATAGGCCATGATTGTCCGTTCGTGATAATATAGGTGCGTGATGCGGAGGTATAGATCATGGCGGCAGATGAGATCAGAGCAGATTACGAGCAGTTAGCGCAAACAGCCAAACGTTTTGATACCCAAGGCCAACAGATCCAGCAGATGGCGCAGAACGTCCAGCGCAGCGTGGAAACGTTGCGCAACGGCTGGGAAGGGCGCGGGGCGCATGCCTTTTTCGGTGAGATGCAGGGCACGGTGCTGCCGGGCGTCAACCGTCTGCATCAAGCGCTGACGCATGCAGGCCGTGTGACTCAGCAAATCTCGCGACTGTTGCGCCAGGCTGAAGAGGAGGCATCTCAACCTTTTCGTGATCGTCCTGCAGTGAACTTGACTCCGGCCAGTATGGTAGGCGAGCGCGGCGAGAATGAGGTGACGCCGGGACCCGCGCCCAATCCACCTGGTCAGTCAGGGAGCGGCGATGGTAGCGGCGCTCACGGTGCCGCCGGTGCACCTACCGACGCCGATTGGGAAACCCACCGCACCATGAGTCGAGCTGCTCTGCTGGCGCGGTTGCGGGGCTATGACATTACCGCCAGCCACATGGAGCATTACCTCGGTAACTCAGGCCAACCCTTGTCTGTCGATGTGAACCGTATGATGAGCGAAATGCCGGAGTTTCGCCTGGCGGTGCAGCAGCAGTTCCAACACGACATCTGGACGGCGGCTCAACGGGAGATTGACGCCCGTTATACCGGCGAACCGTTGCAGTTCCAGTTGACCACTGACTGGCGTTCTGACTATTATCCCGACAAGAGCTCATACCCTAACTGGTACTATGGCGTGGGTGGGTTCAGCTATAGCCAAACGGCCGCGGTAACGGTGACGCCTGGCCCTGATAGTGTGCCTGTTGTCACTGTTCAGTCGCAGGTCCACATGTTTGATCGCTACAACTGGGACGAGGGGAAGTCAGTTACGCTTCCCTCCAGCGGCAATCAGTGGATCGACGACCATACGATTGCCGGAGATTACATTCCAGATACGGCCATGGGCCATTTGCATCAGACAGGTATCGCACAGGAGTATGATCTGAATGGCTCGTCAAGCACTACCGTCACCACATATCGTTACGACCCGGCGGCCAATCCAGCGGATGCTCCGACTCCGGGTGCGGGAGGTGGACGGTGACGCGTCACTTGGCAGCGCTGCGAGCACGCCAATGCTATCACTTTGTTTACCGGCCAGTAAGTCGGGTATGTGCTTTTCAAATCCACCTCTTGCTGTTATTGCTGTGTATGGTTGTTGTCACAGCCTGTGAGGCTACTCCTGCTATGAATACGCCGCCTTCTTCTGATCGTGATCCTATGCAATCGTTGACGGAGACTTTGAGCCAGGAAAAGGCCGTCGCCTTTATCGGCCAGCCATTTCCACCCAGCGCCAGCGCGATCCATCTGATGGGTGAAGCCGCGCTGGACACGATGGTTATCGCGCGTTTCGACGTACCGCGGCAAGACATTGCCCCCTGGCTCGCCGGGCTGGGCGTGACCGCGTCGCTGGAGCCGGCGTATTCACCTTTCTTTTCGGTCGGTCCGCCTTTCAGTGAGGCGTCGTCGTGGTGGGCGCCGCCCGTGGCCGGGGCCCAGACGGGCGACTTCAGCGGCCTTTATCAACCGATAGGTCAGAAGCACGTTAAGGTGGCAGTGGTTGGCCCTGAGAGCGGTGTGGTGACCGTCTATCTCCAGGTCTACAACACGTGAGTCTTCACGCCGGTGGTTCAGCAGAGGCTTCATGAAACTGGCAGCAAGCCTCCTGGCGTATCTGTATAGCCGGCGCGTGTTGGCTGGCGCTGTTGATGATGCTAAGCGGTGTTGAAGAAGATGATTATGCTGTTGAAAGGAGGCGCTATCGATTAAGTGGCTAAGAATGGCTGCGTTAGCGTGGCCCAAAGGTGATGTGTCGAGTATCCAATCTAACCTGAGGAGGTAGAAACATGGCTGCAGAAGAGATCAGAGCAGACTATGACCAGTTGGCGCAGGTAGCTAATCGCTTCAACGGTCAAAGCCAGCAGATCCAGCAGATGACCCAGAATGTGCAGCGCAGCATGGAAACGCTGCGCGGCGGCTGGGAAGGGCGTGGATCGCAGGCCTTTTTCAACGAGATGCAGGGCAAGGTGTTGCCAGGCGTGAACCGCCTGCACCAGGCCCTGGGACAGGCGGCGCGGGTGACGCAGCAGATCTCCCAGACGGTCAAGCAGGCCGAAGAAGAGGCGTCGGCGCCGTTCAGGGCAAGCTGACGGGCGGCGTCAGATCGAACATTCACAGGAGGACAACATGGCAACTGATGTGATCAAGCTAGATTACGCCAAGGCCGAGCAGATGATCCGCACCTTCCAGCAGGGCAAGGAGCAACTGCAGCGCTCGATTCAGGAGATGCAGGGCCTGGCGACGACCATCGAGGAAGGCGCCTTGCTGGGGCAGGGCGGCGATGCCTTCGTGGAGGCGATCCGCACCAAGCTGATCCCGGCGACCACCAAGCTGAGCAACAAGTTCGATGAGCTGGCCAAGGATGTGGGCATGGCGGTGAAGTACATGCAAGAGGCCGATCGGACGTCCAAGGGTCAATTCTCATAAGGAGGTCGATGATGAGTATAGGTAGTTTGCTGCGCTTTGCGCGCCAGGTAGTGGCTAACGTGCTGTCCCAGTTGACCCAGCAGTTCAACATCGTGCAGAACCAGGCCTTGCAGCCGATGCGCATGATGATCCAACAGGTGACGGGCGGCGTGTGGGTCGGCGATGGGGCTGACGCCTTCGTGCAGGAGGTGTCGAGCCTGATGATCCCCGGCGTGGGCAAGGTGGGTGAGAACATCACCACCATGCAGCGCAACCTGAACCGGGCCATCGAGGTGATGGATCGGGCGGATCAGCAGGTGAACAACATGGTGCGTGGGCTGGCGGATGTGTTCAACGGCATCTATCGCTAGGCTGCGCCTGCAAGCAACGGTGACACCGGAGGAATGACATGGCCGAGAAAGTATTTATGAATGTGCCGGCGGTGCGGCAGATCGCCAAGAACTTCAAGCAGGTTGGCGATACCCTGGAGAACGTGGCGCGCGTGATGGAGGCGCTGGTCAACATCCTGCGCGGCACCGCGTTCATTGGTCTGGTAGGTGGTCTGGCGCTGGCCCAATACATCGACAGCATCAAGCCGCACATCCAGCAGATGGCGCGCAAGTGCCAGGAGCTGTTCAGCGACCTGAACAAATCGGTGGACGCCTATGAACGGGGCGACGCGCTGGGCGCGACACGCTTCTACTAACAGGATGCGTGTGTGCCTCCTCCCTTGGTTTGTAGTGGCGACTTCAGTCGTTCCGTGATTGCGGCCCTCTGCTGTGAGGTGCGCTGCACGAAACGACTGAAGTCGTTACGTAACTGTTCAGGTGCCGGGCACTTGCGCTTGATGCTACGCGAAGTGCCCGACACCTATGGCTGAATAGTTACGTCGTTACTACGAACTGGCTAGGTCACACCGCCCGTCCCGACCGTAGACCTTTCCCCCTCGCAAGCCAGCGCCGGGGCGACGGACAAGAGATCGCTCTGGCTCTGGCTGCCCCTTTCGGGATATGGGCGAGTCGTCCTGCCTGGGAGGTCTCGCCACCAGATCATTCGCAGCGTGAAGCGCAATTCGTCATCTGAAGTCGAGGGAGTACGGACTCATGCCTGCTGACATCATTCAGGTGCAGTACGATCAGCTTTCCCGTGTGGCGAGCCAATTCGGCCGCACGGCCGAGAACGTCGTTGCGACACAACAACAGGTGCTGCGCAGCGCCCAGCAACTGCGCCAGGGCGGCTGGGAGGGCCGCGGCTCGGCCGCTATCTTCGCCGAACTGGATGGCGTTGTCGCACCTGTACTGCATCGACTCAGTGCGGCCTTGGCGGAAGCAAAATCCGTCACCTTGCAAATTGCCCAGGTCATGTATCAAGCCGAAGAGGATGCTGCCAGACCGTTCAAGGGAACGGGGGTCAGTGCAGCACAAGATGTCGGTAAACCGCCAGGTCTGGCTGCGATCATCCCTGAACACGGTCAGCCGCTTCCTGATCCATATAGTATCGACGGTATCAAGCAGACTGACCTTTCTGTGTTTTTTAGCCAGTACGAAGACAGTGACGTCATGACGAGCGATATTCTGGACCGATATCTGATGAACCCACAAATGATGTCATTCCAGAAGAACCTCACCAGCACGTTAGTTGATCGGGTGCGCAACGGCGATGCGCCATTGACTCCAGAGGTGCTGTACCAGTTGGCGCTTCAAGAAACCGGTGATCCTGGCACAGCTCTGATCGTGGCGCACAATGTAACCAAAGCACTGGCTCGAGGACGATCGCCGATTCCCTGGGAAAAAGTATCAGATGACCCATTGATCTATCGCTTCGATGGCGCAGATGTTAGGTTTGAACCGGCAAGTTATCATTCGGACGCTGAACGGATTAGCTCTAAGGGAAGCCCGTCAGTGTTCTATGCCATGGTCTCGGCTGATGCCTTGGGCACAAAGGACGAGGGTGATTGGTATCATTACTATCTCAATGCGGCAGCCTCCTATTATGCAGCCACTGGCCAAATCGATTTCGACAACGTAGGTGGAATCAATCCATTCGATTACCGAAGAGTGGTGGATAGCGCCGTCGACGGCGCCATGAACGAGATGACGGTGGGGCCGGTGACCAACCCCGCAGCTTTTGCTGGCTGGCGCTACGCCAACGCATTGAGCTATTTGGAAGGCGCAAAGTACGGGGCGGATTTTGGCGGCTCGCAAGATGAAGTGACTCGTGAGACCAACATCCATCGCCAGGGGGCGCTGTTGGGACTGCAACTCGCCGGTATTGAACCCGAATCCTCTTGGCGGTGGTACGTCACGAAAACTGGCAGCGCAGCGGGACAGTTCGACACAAGCGTTGATTTGGCGACAGACACGTATGCAGTACTTGACCCCTGGGGAAACGAGATCGAGCTTTTCGGTGGTGATGATACAGGAATCGGCGATGGAGGCACGCGTTGATCCTCCAAAAGTGGCGCGCAGCTGTCATATGCCTCGCGTTAGCATGGTTGTTTGCGGCTTGTGCGATAATGGACACAGACCGCACTGGAATGAAGGAGACAGGAGGCATGGGACTGACTACCACTACAATCGAACGGCTGTTTGAAAACGGTTCAGCGCATTCCTATCGCCAGGATGGCAGTGAGACGGTCGATCTCTATTGTCACGTGGTCGAAGGAGCGTGGTGCTACTTCGTGCCGCAGGGCAAAATCGAACCCTACGATGGTCGATATGACCCCCAGATCGAAGACGAGGCGCACCGGATCGGATCCGACTTCGCCAAACAGATCACACGCGAGCTGGGCGTCGAGTACATTGCCCAATCACGCAACAACGGTGTCAAAGTGCGTTGCGTCCGTCCAGAGAATGCCCGCTCGTCCGTGGCATGCCAGGTTGATCGCGGCGGCGGCTGGCAAGAACTGTCGGTGTTGCCGTGATTTGTCAGCAAGCCAGCATCAGGGAAGTGAAATGCGCCGCCGTCTTGGCCTCTGGCCGTCTCCCAGCCGATTCTTTTATCCACTTTACGCCGTTGATCTTTGGGACATCCCGAGGTGAGTGATGGCAGCGTCGGTGATTCAAGTTGAATATGATCGTCTGGCTGAAGTAGCCAATGGGTTCGGACGTAATGGTGAGACCGCGGCAGCCCTGCAAGGACAGGTGCTGCGCAGCGCCCAGCAACTGCGCCAGGGCGGCTGGGAGGGCCGCGGCTCGGCGGCTTTCTTTTCTGCAATAAATACTACAACTACACGACAGTCAATCAATCTGGTAAACCATGAGCAACCGAAAATTGTATCACAAGGAACCTGCGATGGCCCAGATCAGATGGTGGTTGGCCCGGCTTATCATCATTGGAAGCGTGCTGGCCGGCTGCACCTCGTCACCGGACTTTGGACATCAGGAGACACCAACTATGGCGGAACCCACTTATATATATCAAGAATCTATCAAGGAAGGCACAGTAAGTCATTGGGAAAATGGCGGGTCTATAGGCGTAGAAGCAATATCACGAGGACGCTATGTGGACGAAGATGGCCATGAGCAAACAGGCGTTGGAGCTCGGATTAGCATCGCTTTAGGCCGTGACGAGCCAGCGCAAAGCATCATAGTCTACAAGGGCACGGTTTTCTCCGTCGGCGATCAACGGTTTCAGGTAATCGAGCTCAAGCCCAACAGCTCACTGAGCGTGATGCCCGGCAGCAGCAACGGCTATATCGTCATTGGGCAGTTGCCGTAAAAGCCTCGCTGGCCGGCAAATTCGGAGATGAGCTGTAGCTCAGGTATCGTTGGTTAGCTGGAGCATCGATGAAACAAGTCTGCATGCTGTGCGAACGCACCTCGCCCGATGGCAACCTCTTCTGCCAGGAGACCTATTGCCCGGCCGAGCAGTCACCTTTCGTTCTGGACTACGGCGAGTGGTTCGGCGACATTGAGATCGTCCGCTCGCTGGTTGTCCTGCGTTCGGCCGCGATCTACGAGGTCATGCACCAGAAGAAGCGCAAGTACATGAAGCTGGCCCACCCTGGCCCCGAAAACCGGGAGCGGCTCAAGCGTGAGGCTGAGTTCCTGCGCGATCTAGCCGGCGGCAAGGATGCGCTGGACAGCCTGCCGACTCTGCTGCCCCCCTATATCGGCACCACCATCAGGCAGGATCCTTACGGCAAGACCATGCTGCGCGGCCACCTGCTTTATTTCTACCTCTTCGAGTTCAGGCCAGGCGACACCCTGCGCGAGGTATTGGTCAAAAACCCGCAGCTCTGGATCAACCATGTCGGCTGGATCACCATCGACGTGGCCGCGGCCGTCAACGTCATGCATCGCCGCGGCCTCTACCACTTCGGCCTGGCTCCGGAGGGCATCCTGGTGGAGTTCGACGAAAAACAGAACATCCCCCGGATCATGCTGTTGGATCTGGGTATCGTCAGCTCCAAGGAGACCCTGCGCCAGGTCTGGTATCCCATGTGGACGCCACCCGCCTACACCGCGCCCGAGCTGGCGCCGGTGGATGGCAACGCGGTGCGCCATGATTTTCGCACCGATGTCTTTGGGCTGGGCCTCTGTCTCTACGAGATGCTGGTGGGCGAGCCGGTCTATCCCTTCAAGCTGCGCAGCGACGAAGAGGTCTACCGTTTGGTGCTCCGCAACAAGCGCGTCGAGATGAACCGGGTCGAGGACGTGGAACCGGTGGCGCGCATCGCCACCCAGGCTGTCAATCCACGGCTCGATGACCGCCAGCCCAACGCCGCCGAGGTAGCCCAACAGTTGCGTGCGGTCGTAGGCGAGCCGCCGCGCGTCAAAAAACGGCGCCAGCCCGCCCTGCGCTCGATCATGACCGGCGTCATCCTGCTCTTGGGCATCGTCTTCTTCTTGACGCTGGCGCTGATGCTGGTGTCGCGCTGAATCTTGCCGCAATGGATTATGGCTTCGCCGAAAGCAAGCGGAGTTCGCATCCCCCGATGCGAACCGCCCCCCCGTGGAGTTCGCATCCCCCGATGCGAACGGCCCCAGGCAGTGTGAAGTAAATTCGTGAGCGTATCCGATGCCCCAGCCACTTGTCATCGACCGACCACCGCGCATCCAACCTGAGCTGCCCTTCGACGAGATCGAGATCCCGTCGCCGCCCGACAAGGGCCAGAGCGGCTGGGAGCAGTTGGCCCAGATGGCGCTGCCCCTGGTGACGATCCTCGCCTTCGTCTTCCTGGCCAGCGGCGGCGGCGGACGCAGCGCGCTGATGATCATCCCCATGGCGCTGGCGGTTTTGGCCTCGGCCGGCATCGGCATCTTCACCTATTTGCGTCAGAAGCGCATGGCGGCCGAGGCGTTGCGCGCCTACGAAGAACGCCTGGTGGAGCTGAACAAGCAGATGCACGTCTACCATGACATGCAGCGCCGCTTCTACCACTACAACTACCCCGAGATTCAGAACATCTTCAAGCTGGTCAAAAGCGCCCGCACCGAGGTGGAAAAGGCCGACCGCACCCTGCGCACCGACACCCGGCTCTGGGAACGCCGCACCTCGGACGAGGATTTCGGCGTCATTCGCCTGGGCATCGGCGCCTTGCCCTCCACGGTCGTCTTTCGCTTCAACAAATCCGACGATCTGAACGATCCCCAGGTGCGCCAGGCGCTCAAGCTGGAGCAGGATGCCCGCTTCGTCGACGACATTCCGGTGATTATCGCGCTGCGCCAGCCGTTCCAAAGCGACCAACCGGGGGATCAGGAGGGGGAAAGCGAGCGGGAGAAGCAGGCTGACGAAGCCCGCGCAGCCATGACGCCCATGACCCACGCGCTGGGCGTCGCCGGCGAGCGCAAGGCTGTCTACGAGTACGTGCGCGCCCTGCTGGCCCATTTCACCGTTTTTCACGCGCCCATGGATGCCCGCGTGTTCGTGCTGGCCACCCATAAACAGGAGTGGGCCTGGACCGATCAGCTTCAGCACTGCCAGGCCGACGCAGATATCGAATATCGCTACTTCCACGATCAGATCAAGCCGGAGCCGGAGGAGAAGCCCTTTGACGAGGCCGAAGAGAGCCCGTTGATGCGCTATCTGGAGGGGCTGCGCCGCATTTTGGCCACGCGCAAGATCCAGATCGAGAGCCGCGAGGATCAACAGGGCAAGGGCGATCCGACGCTGCCCTTCCAGTTGGTGGTGGTGGACCTGCTGGACTCGACCTACGACGAGAGCTCCCCTTTGCACGACCTGGAGTCCGATGCGGCCATTTCGATCCTGATCGAGATGGGGGCGGCCCTGGGCGCGGCGGTCATTTTCCTGGTGCCGGAGCGGGCCAAGGTGCCCAGCGGCTGCCAGGCGGTGATCGAGATCGAACGCACCACGCCCGCCACCAACAGCCGCCGTGAAACGGCGCAGAAACTGCACTTTCGCTATGCCGAGGTGGGGGTCAATACCTTCCGCTACGTGGGCGTGGCCGATGCCGTGGCCAACCCGCAGCACATGGACGCGCTGGCGCGCGAGCTGTCGCAGTACAAGGTGCGCCAGGGGCCGGGCGCCGGCCTGGTCAGCGCGGTGCCCTTTCTCGACCTGCATGGCTTCCGCTCGCTGGTTGACCTGCAGACCGATGTCACGCACAAATGGCAGCAGAGCCGGCTGCCGCGCAACGCCAACTGGCTGCGCTGCAAGATCGGCCGCATGGCCGGCGGCAAGGCCCGCGCCCTGGTCTTCTCGGCCAAGCGCGACGGCGTGCATGGCATGGTGGCCGGCAGCACCGGCTCCGGCAAGTCAGAGCTGCTGATCTCGCTGATCGCGGGCATGGCCATCACCTACGACCCTAGCGTGCTCAACTTCGTGCTGGTGGACTACAAGGGGGGCGGCGCGTTCAAGGAGTTCAAGGACCTGCCGCACTGCGTCGATATCATCACCAACCTGGAGGGGGACGCAGTGACGCGCATGTTCACGGCCATCAACGCCGAGATGAAGCGCCGCCAGAAGCTCAACGCCGACACCGGCACCAAGAACATCGTCGAATATCGCCAGCGCGGCCTGCATGAAAGTCACACTCCCTACCCCTACCTCTTCATCATCATCGACGAATTCGCCGAGATGATCGCCGACCGCGCCGAGTACAAGAGCGAGCTGGAGAGCATCACGCGCGTCGGCCGGGCCCAGGGCGTCTCGCTGATCCTGGCCGCCCAGCGCCCCAGCGGCGTCACCGACCAGATGCGTTCTAACATCAAGTTCCGCATCTGCCTGCGGGTGGAGACGGGGAGCGAGAGTCGTGAGATGTTGCGCCGCACCGATGCCGCCTTCCTGCCCCCCGGCATTCCCGGCCGCGGCTACTTGCAGGTGGGCAATGAAGAGGTGGAGCTGATGCAGGTGGCCTACACCGGCGACAAATACCGCGATCCCACCCTGGCCCCGCCGTCGCCGGTGATCTGGACGCGCCGGCCCAGCGCCTCCGAAGCGGTGCTGGACCAGGAGCCGCCCGAGCTGTACAAGGTGTTGATCACCGCCTTGCAGCGCCAGGCGCAGGAGCTGCCCTGCGCGCCGCAGTACGCGCCCTGGCCGGCCTTTTTGCCCAAGCAGTTGACCCTGGAGCAGACGCTGATCGATGAAGACCCTGCCAAGCCTGCGGTCACAGCCGCGCGCTATCTGGTGAACACAGACCAGCTCACCCTGGGGCGGCCGGCTGAGGGTCCGGCGCTGGCGCTCAACCCGGCGCTGGTTCATTGGCGCAGCGGCGAGTGCGGCTGGGTGGAGCCTATCGACTGGGAACAGTACGCCATGCGGCCGGTGGTGGGCCTGGTGGACAATCCCTACGCCGCCCACCAGTTGCCCCTGGTCCTGGATCTGCCGCGCGGCCATGCAGTGATCTTCGGCGGCTCCGGCTGGGGCAAGACCACCCTGTTGCGCACCCTGGCCGTCAGCCTGGCCGCCACCCATTCGCCCAGTGCGGTACACATGTACCTGCTGGACCTGGGCGGGCGCAGCCTGGCCCCGCTGGCCAGCCTGCCCCACGTGGGCGCCGTGGTCAATCCCGACGAGGCCGGCTACGAGGAGCGGGTGGAGCAGGTGTTGCGCCAGTTGGAGGACGAGGTGGAGGCGCGCAAGGTGGTGTTGGCCAACGCCGGCGCGGCCGACATCTACAAGTACAACCAGGTCCACCCCGACACGGCCCTGCCCGCCATTCTGCTGGCCATCGACGATTTCGTCGAGTTCAGAGAGACTTTCGGCGGCGATGCGCAGGCCGAGGGGGTGGAAACAGCCATGGACAAGTTCGTGGCGTTGGTCCGCCAGGGCAAGCCCTATGGCGTTCACTGCGTGATCACCGTGGACCAGCTCAACGCCATGCCCACCCAGCTCTACAATCTGTTCACTGAGCGGCTGACGCTCAAGCTGGGCGACGCCACCGAGTATCGCCAGATCGTGGGCGGCTTCGTCGGCGATCTGCCCGATGTGGCAGGCCGCGGCTATGTCAAGGAGGGCCTGCAGCCGCTGAGCTTCCAGTTGGCCACGCCGCTCGACCTGCGCCGCGGCGCTTTGCAGGAGCCGGCCAACGAGGCCAGAGACCTGCAACGGCTGGGACAGACCATGAGCGACTACATTGCCAGCTCGGGCCGGGCCTACCGCATGCCGACGCGCGTCGATGCGCTGCCGCGCTCGATCCTCTTCAAGCAGCTCCTGGCCCGCCGCTACGGCCTGGAGCTGGACGAGGGCTTCCTGGCCAGGCTCAAGGAACTCACCCAGGCGCAGTGGGCCAGAAGCGCCGATCCCGATCTGGCCGACTGGCTGCGCGTCACCATCGGCGTGGTCTCCGGCAACCGGCTGCGCGAGATGCACCTGGAAGCCAAGGCCGACGGCGTACACGGCTTGATCGCCGGCGGCACCGGCGCGGGCAAGTCGGAGCTGCTGATGACCCTGATCGTCGATCTGGCCCTCAGCTACGACCCCAGCATCCTCAATTTTGTGCTGGTGGACTACAAAGGGGGCGGCGCGTTTGCCCCCTTTGCCACCCTGCCGCACTGCGTGGACACCATCACCAACCTCAACAAGGCGGCTGTGCGGCGCATGTTCACCGCCATCAACGCCGAGATGGACCGGCGCATGAAGCTGTGCGTGGACGCCGGCGTCAGCAACATCGTCGAATACCGCGCCCAGGGCTATCATCGCTCGCGCGAGCCTTTCCCGCATCTGTTCGTCATCATCGACGAGTACGCCGAGATGATCTCCGAGAACCCGGAGTTCAAGGATGAGCTGGACCGCATCACCCGCGTCGGTCGTTCCATCGGCGTCAACCTGCTGCTGGCCGCACAGCGGCCCATCGGCGTCACCGACCAGATGCGGGCCAACATCAAGTACCGCATCTGTCTGCGCGTCGAGGCGGTGGACACCAGCCGTGAGATGCTGCGCCGCTCCGACGCCGCCTTTTTGCCCAACGGCATGCCTGGCCGCGGCTATTTACAAGTGGGCAATGAGAATATCGAGTTGATCCAGGTGGCCTACACCGGCGAGAACTACCCCTATGCCGAGCCGTTGGAGGGGGGCCGCCAGCCCAAGTTCTACGACGTGATCGTCGATCTGTGCAACGATCTGCTGGCCGAGACGCAGGCTGCCCGGCCGCGCACCCCCTGGCCTCCCTTCCTGCCCACGCACATGACCCTGGCTGATCCGTTGAGCGACGGCTATCTGGAGCCGGCCACGCTGCCGCTGATCACCCTGGGGCAGGCGGCGCCCGATCCGCTGGCGCTCAACCCCTGGACGCGACGCTGGCTAGGCGGCGCTGGCCAATGGCCGGGCGTGAACTGGTCCACCACCGCCATGCGCGGCATCGTCGGCCTGCTGGACGATCCCTACAATGCCCGCCAGATGCCGCTGCTGGTCGATTTCAGCAAGGGCCACGCGGTGCTGTTCGGCGCCTCGGGCTATGGCAAGACCGTGTTCGTGCGCACGCTGATCGCCAGCCTGGCCAGCTCACACTCGCCCGACGAGTTCCAGGCCCACGTGCTGGACCTGGGAGGACGCAACCTGGAGGCGCTGACCGCCCTGCCGCATGTCGGCACGGTGATCCTGCCTGACGAGGCCGGCTACGAGGAGCGGGTGCAGCAGTTGCTGCGGGAGCTCAACGATCTCATCGACCTGCGCAAGCGCAGATTCGCCGAGGCCGGCGTCTCCACCCTGTTCGAGTACAACGAGCTGGGCGACCGCCCCATCGAGCCGGCCATCCTGCTGGTGGTGGACAACTTCGCCGAGTTTCTGGAGACCTTTGGCAATCCCAACGAGGCTGAGGATGAGACCAACGCCCTGTTTGCCTTTGTGGCGCTGGCCCGCCAGGCCAAAGCCTTCGGCCTGCACGTGCTGATCACCGCCAACCGCTTCAACACGCTGAGCAACAAGCTGTTCAGCCTGTTCAGCGAACGCTTCACGCTGCGGCTCTCCGACGCGGGCGACTATGCGGCCATCGTGGGCAGCACCTACGAGGTGGAGGAGCAGCCAGGCCGCGGCGCGGTGCGGGTGGGCCGCATGCCGCTCAGCTTCCAGACCGCGCTGTTGCCCGGCGCGCTGCAAGAGGGGCAGGTGCGCGGCGAGGCTCAGATCGTGCGTCGCCTGGGCCAGCGCATGCAGGAGGCCATCGCGGCCAGCGGGCGCACCTACGCCAGGCCCCTGCGCATCGACGCGCTGCCCAAGAGCTCCTCCTACCGCCAGGTGCTGGCCGAGCAGCGTGAGTTGAACGTGCAGCGGCCCTTCATGGAAGAGTTGGAGCGCAGCACGCGGGCGGTGTGGGCGCGCAACGGCTCCAAAGAGCACGCCGACTGGCTGCGTGTCACCCTGGGCATCGCTTCGGGCATGCGCCAGCGCACCCTGGCGCTGGAAGCCAAACGCGATGGCGTCCACGGATTGATCGCCGGCGGCACCGGCTCCGGCAAGTCCGAGATGCTGATGACCATGATCATCGGCCTGGCGTTGAACTACTCGCCCGATATCCTGAACTTTGTGTTGGTGGACTACAAGGGAGGGGGCGCGTTCAAGCCTTTCGAGCGGCTGCCGCACTGCGTGGACATCGTCACCAATCTCAACAAATCGGCGGTGGCCCGCATGTTCAGCGCCATCACAGCCGAGATGATGCGCCGCCAGAAGCTCAACGCCGACACCGCCACCAAGGACATCATCGAATACCGCCGCAAGGGGCTGCATCTGACCCACGCGCCCTTCCCACACCTGTTCATCATCATCGACGAATACGCCGAGATGATCGACGACAACCCCGACTACAAGGCCGAGCTGGAGAGCATCACCCGCGTTGGCCGCTCCATCGGCGTCAACCTGGTGCTGGCCTCGCAGCGGCCCAAGGGGGTCACCGACCAGATGCGGGCCAACATCAAGCTGCGCCTCTGCCTGCGTGTGGAGGAGACCGACACCAGCCGCGAGCTGCTGCGCAAGCCCGATGCAGCCTACCTGCCCAACGGCGTGCCAGGACGCGGCTACTTGCAGATCGGCAACGACAACATGGAGCTTCTGCAGGTTTCCTACACCGGCGAGACGCAGCCCGACGATCGCGAGCCGGCCGTGCTGTGGCCCACGCGGGACGGGGACCAGTCTCGGGCAACGGGAGAGGATCTGCCCAAGCTCTACGATGCGGTGGTCAATCTGGCCTGCGAGCTGTGCCAGGGGCAGATGGCGCCCAAGCCGTGGCCCGCCTTTCTGCCGCAGCAGCTCAGCCTGCAGTCGCCCATCGTCGACGCGCAGCGCAACCGCACCTGGACCCTCACCCACCAGGTGAGCGACTGGCTCAACGGCGACAGTGCGGGCCTTTGGCCTGGCGTGGACTGGGCCAGCGAGGTCATGCGCCCGGTGGCCGGACTGGTGGACAACCCCATGGCCGCCCAACAGTTCCCCTTGCAGCTCGACCTGACCCGCCATCTGGCCGTGTTGGGCGACTCGGGCTGGGGCAAGACCTCCATGCTGCGCACCCTGATCACCGCGCTGGCCGCCACGCACTCGCCCGACGAGCTGCATATCTATGTGGCCGATCTGGGCGGCCACAACTATCGCAGCATCGAGGATTTTCCCCACGTGGGCACGGTGGTCTACGCCGACGAGGAGGCCTACGAGGAGCGCTTGCAGCGTCTGCTGGCCATGCTGGATCGCCTGGTCGATGAACGGTCGCAGCTCCTGGGCGAGGCGGCAGCCAACAGCCTGTGGGAGTACAACGAGCGCCACCCGGAGCAGGCGCTGCCGGCCGTGCTGGTGGTGATCGACAACTTTGCCGACCTGACCGAGAACTATGAGGCCCTGGTCGAGACCACGATCATGCCCCTGGTGCGCCGCTCGATCAGCGCCGGCGTCTGTTTCGTCGTCTCGGCCAACGCGCCCAACAACATGCCCAGCAAGCTCTACGCCCTGTTCGGCGAGCGCATCACCTTCAAGCAGAGCAACACCGATCGCCTGCTGGATATCGTGGGCCGCGGCGCCATGGAGATCGACGACATCCCCGGCCGCGGCTATATCCGCATCGGCAAGCAGCCGCTCCTCTTCCAGGCTGCGCTGCCCGTGGGCATTTTCGGCGGCGAAGGGGGCCGTGACACGCTGGTGGAGGCCGACGAGGTGCGGCTGATGGGCGAGCAGATGCGCAACCATCTGGCAACTGGCCGGCGCGCCTGGCGCCACCAGCCTGATCCCATTGCCATCCTGCCGGCCAGTGTGGCCTTGATCGACCTGCTGGAGCCCGCCGCCGCGGCTGGGGCTGGCGCTGGACCGGCGGCCGATGCGCTGGATCAGCCGGCTGAAACCGCCGTTCTGGCATCGCCCGCCAGCGCCGCCGGGACGCAGCGCATCCAGGGCATGCTGGGCATCCTGGACAGCCTGCAGCCAGCGGTCTGCGATCTCAAGGCGCTGGGGCCGCACTTCGCCATCGTTGGCCCTCCCCTTTCCGGCAAGACCACCGCCATGCTGGACTGGATCCTGTCGCTGGCCGAGCGCTACCCGCCTGAGCAGGTCGCGATGGTGCTGATCGACACCCAGCGCAAGCTGATGGAATACGGCGGCCAGCACACCCTGGCCGAGTTGCCCCACGTGGCGGCGGCTGTCTCGGAGGTCGAGGAGCTGGAAGGGCTGATCGCCAACCTGATGGCCGAAGGCGAGGCCATGGCCAGCGGCCAGACCGCCCGCGAGATATTCCTCTTCATCGACAACTTCGACGACTTCAGCGAGGAGATCGAAAGCCAGCGTGGCCTGCTGGACAGCATGAGCCGCCTGATGCGCCGCTACCAGCGGGCGGGGCTACATCTTGTGGTAACCTTTGGGCCTGAGGCTGGCACCTCGGATCTGCGCCGTCGGGTGTTGGGGTCCAACTACGGCCTGGGCTTGCAAACTGCGCAGGCGGTGGACGTGCTCAAGGTCAGTCGCACGCCGGCCGGCGTGCGCGACAAATCGCTGCCCCTGGGACGCGGCTACCTGGTCAAGTCAGGCCAGCCGACATTGATCCAGGTGGCCAGCCCCTATGAGAACATGGTGGACAGCGCCGAGCTGTCGCCCTGGAGTCGCGGCGACGATCTGGCGCGCGAGGCTGAGCGGGCGGTCAAGGCGCTGGATGCCTGGGTCGAGCGCATCACGGCGCGCCATGGCGGCGTCAAGGCCGCCTGGTCGACAGGCAGCGCCGCGGCCGAGCCGGCCAGGGCCGGCCAGCCCAGCGCGAAGGCGCAACGCCTGTTGAGCCTGGCGCAGAGGGCCTTGCGCGTCGAGGCGCAGCAGGCGCGTCTGGGCATGGCGGACGCAGGCGCCCGATCGACGATGGACAGCCTGCTGGCGGTCGATGTGGCGCGTTGGCAGGATGAAGAGATGCTGCTTGGCCTGATGAAGGGCATCTGGCGCAGCTATCTGCTGAACAGCGGCATGGATGAGATGGGCGCAGCCATGTTCATCGACAACTCGGACGAGACCTCGCTGCTGTGGGAGGTCGAGCGCATCCTGACCAGCGCCGAGGAAGCGGTGCAGGCCAGACAATTGGCCGAGACGCCGGACCAGGCCGCCGCAGAAGGAACAGAAATTCCAGGGCACGCCATGCCTGGGGAATCAACAATACAGGAGGTGAGCCATGAGCAGCAGCCAGGCTCGTCTTGATCTGCTGATCGACGTGTTCGATCAGGTTGAACAGCCGGCGAGCGTATTGTCCAAGATCAAGCCGCCGCAGTTGATCGAGGCGATCATCCAGGAGTTTCGTGAGATTCAGTACCTGGCCGACGATCCTGCGCAGTACTATCTGGCCAGGGCCGGCGACGGGACCCCGCTGGAAGAGGATGTCGAGCTGAGCCGCCAGCGGTTGGCGTCCGGCGCCCGCCTGGTCTTGCACGAGCGCACCCTGGCGGCGCCAGCCGGCGTGCAACCGTTCAGCCGGCGCGTCTATCTGCGTGAGCAAAGTCTGGGCAAGGTCTATCGGCTGGTCTGGCGGCCGGCTATCGTCGGGCGTCGTGCGGAAAGCCCCTCCCAGGGCGATGGACAACCGGTGGCCGTTGACCTGCAGCCCTTTGCCACCGGCCTGCGGGTCTCGCGGCGCCATCTGTCCATCGACGAACGCGATGGCCAGCCGACTGTCGAGAACCTGTCCAACAACCCGGCCTTCATCCAGCGCGCGGGCGGTGTTCAGATCCCTGTCGAGGCCGGCAAGATCCCCTTGCAGGCCGAGGACATCATCTTGTTGGAACGCAGCCAGATCGCGTTCAAAGTGCTTTTCTTGCCCGAAGTCGAACAGGGCGCGGCAGAGGGTATGGCAGCGACGGCAGACCCTGAAGCAGACGTCGTCGAAGAGAGTTGACAGAGGAGAATTAACCATGGCTGACATCGTTCAGGCGAACCACGACCAACTACAAGGCATGGCCAGCAAATTCGACAAAGAGTCGCAGGCTGTGGCCCAGACTCAGCAGGCCATGCAACGGGCCTATCAGCCGCTGCGCGGCGGCGGCTGGGTCGGCCGCGGCGCCGATGCGTTTTTCAAGGAGATGGATGGGCAGGTGCTGCCCGCGGTCCACCGTCTGAGCCAGGCCTTGGCCCAGGCCCAGAAGGTGACTCAGCAGATCAGCGCGCTGCTGCGCCAGGCTGATGAGGAGGCCTCGGCGCCGTTCAAGCAGGGAATGGGCGCGGGCGGCGCGGCTGCCGGCGCCAGCGGCAGCGCGGCCGGCAGCGCGGGCGGCGCGGCCAGCGGCGCGGGCGGCGACAATGGCAGCGCAGGCAGTGGGACGGGTGGCGCCGCAGGCGGCGTGGCTGGCGGTGCGGCGCCACCCGTCCCACTG
>JACSRL010000474.1 GCA_014879765.1 Anaerolinea sp.
GGCTTCCTCTTCAGCCCGCAGAACCAGGGCGGCGACCCGGCGCTGGACAGCGACCCAGACGTGGCCGGCGGCGTCACCGCGCCCTTCACCGTGGGCGCGGGCCAGAGCGACCTGAGCTGGGACGCCGGCTTCTACCTGGCGCCGACGCCGACGCCGACCGCCACCAGGACGCCGACCGCGACGCCGACCCCGACGGCGACCCCCGACGGCTCGGCCACGGCCACGCCGACGCCGACCGCCACGCCGACGGCCACGGCCAGCGCGACCGCCACGCCGACGCCGACCGCCACCCCTGACGACACGCCGACGCCGACTGCAACTGCCACCGCGACCGCTGCACCTCTCCCGGCTGTCATCGGCGACCGCGTCTGGCACGACCTGAACGCCAACGGCGTCCAGGACGCCGGCGAGCCGGGCGTTGCCGCGGCCATGATCGCGCTGCTGGACAGCGCCGGGCGCGATCTGGCGCTGACGGTGACCGACGCGCTGGGCTTCTACAGCTTCAGCGCGCCGCCCGGCCTCTACCGCGTCGGCTTCGTCAACCCCGACGGCTTCATCTTCAGCACGCTCAACCAGGGAAGTGATCCGAGGCTGGACAGCGACGCCGACCCCGCCACCGGGCTGAGCGCGCTCTTCACCGTCGCCGCCGGGCAGGAGGATCTGAGCTGGGACGCCGGGCTGGTCACGCCGCCGACCCCCACTCCCACCGCCACGGCCAGCCCCACGGCGACCCCCACGGCGACGCCGGAGCCGGACGCGCAGGTGGGCGGCATGGTCTGGGACGACCTCAACAACGACGGCGTGTACCAGGAGCATGAGCCGGGCATCGGCCTGCTGGCGGTGACGCTCTACGACCAGGTGGGCGTCGAGATCAGCTCGACCTTGACCATCAGCCCCACCGGCCTCTACACCTTCACCGCCGCGCCAGGCAGCTATGCCCTCGGCTTCGAGCTGGTCCCTGGCTTCCTCTTCAGCCCGCAGAACCAGGGGAGCAACCCGGAGCTGGACAGCGACGCCGACCCGGCCAGCGGCCGCACGGCTGGCTTCGTCCTGCCGGGCGGGCAGGTGGATCGCAGTTGGTCAGCCGGGATGCGGCCCGACTTCGCCGCGCCGCCCAGCGCGCCGCCGGGCACCCCCGTCGACTTCACCCCGTCGCTGGTGGACTCGCTGATCCTGACCCCCACCAACGGCGCGCTGCTCACCACCCTCGACCCGGTAACGGTGCAGGGCGCGGCCAGCGCCAGCGACTTCCTCAAGCAGGTGACTGTCACCGTGGACGGTGCGCCGGGGCAGACCTTCACCTGGGCCGACGGCGTGACGGGCGACGTTGCCTGGAGCTGGCAGTGGACGCCGCCGGCCGCGGGGGTCTACGTGCTGGACGCGCGGGCCGAGGCATGGGACGGCAGCGTCCAGGGCGACAGCGCGCCCGTCACGCTGACCGTCAGCATGACGCCGCCCAGCATCGGCATCGACAGCGCGGCCTTCAGCCAGGCCGACGAGATCGCGCCGCGCCAGGTGCGGCTGCAAGGGCCGGCCAGCGCGGCCTCGGCGGCCGCGCTGGCGGTGGAGGCGGGCAGCGGAACCGGCTTCGTCCCGGCCCTCTTCGACGGCAGCCGCTGGAGCTACGACTGGCAGCCGCAGAACGGCGCCGACGGCGACAGCTACACCGTCACCGCCCGCATCACCGACGCGGCCGGCCAGACGGACACCGACGTCCAGACCGTCGTCGTGGACCTGGTTCCGCCCTCGCCCTTCACCCCGACCCTGAGCCTGCTCAGCGGCGGCCCTGCGATCCCCATCGCCCCCGGCCAGACCATCAGCGCCACCAACCCGACGATGGAGGTGGCGTGGAGCGAGAGCTTCGATGGCGCCGGCCTGAGCGAGTATCTGGTGAGCTGGACCCATACGATCACACCCAACCTGGGCGCGGCGGTCAGCGTTCCACCGGCCGGGCCGCGGCGCCACGAGTTCCTCCCCGCCGAGGCGCAGATCTACTACGCCCACGTGGTGGCGCGCGATGTCAACGGCAATCAGCGCCTGGCCACCGTAGGCCCGGTCTACGTAGACGCGCCAACCACCCCCGACCTGGTCGACGACCTGGGCTACCGCGGCTGGATGGCCAGCGGCGCTTCGCTGATCTCAGCCGACGCCGATCTGCGCTACAACGACGCGGCCGCGGCGCTCCAGACGCTGCACACCTCCTGGGACGGCGACACGCTGCGCCTGGCCTGGTCGGGCGCGAGCTGGGCGCTAAACGGCGACCTGTTCATCTATCTGGACAGCGGGGCCGGCGGGGCCGCGACGCTCTACGATCCCTTCGCGGCTGGCAGCAGCATCGCCTTCCCGGCCGGCTTCGCCCCCGACGATCTGATCTGGGTGCAGGATGACGCGCTGGCCACGCTGCTGGCATGGAACGGCAGCGCCTGGACTGCGGCGCAGAACCTGCCCGCGCCCAACTTCCGGCGCGACGGATTGCAGACCGGCCTGCTGCTGCCCTTCGCCAGCCTGGGTCTGACGCCGGCCTCCTCACTGAAGCTGCTGGCTGTGGCGACGGAGGATGACAGCCTGAGCCTGTGGGCCGCAGCGCCCAACAAGAACCCGCTCAACAGCCCGCGCGTCATCAGCCCGGTGGCCCAGGGGCGCGATCTGCGCAGCTACCGGCTGACCCAGTTCGTCAGCTTCCCGTCGCTGGGCGCAGGGCTGCTGCCCGACGGCCAGCGCGCCATCGGCGGCAGCCTGGACCTGAGCATCGTCAGCGCGCCGGGCGGCTACAGCGCCGGCTACCTGACCGATGATCTGCTGGATGTGCTAACGCCCGGCGCGCCGCTGGATGCGAACCTGGACGGCCAGCCCGACCTGCCGCTGCCGGTGGCGGGCAATCCGCAGCCGGTGGGCAACGGGCAGGCGGTCAGCTACACGGTGCGCTATGCCAACAGCGGCAACGCCGTGGCTGAAGAGGTGCAGTTGACGGTCACGACACGCGGCGCGCTGCGTCTGATCGACGGCAGCAGCTCGCGCACCATCCACCTGGGCGATGTGGCGGCCGGCATCACGGCCACGGTGCAGATCGAGGCGCGGGTCGATGCCAGCCTCAACGGGCAGTCGGCCGAGCTGAACGTGGCCGCGGCCGATGCGCTGCACGGCCGCGACTTCGACTGGCTGTGGGTGCTGCACCCGGTGGACAGCCAGCCGCCCACCGATGTGGTCATCGATGCGCCCACCGACTACGCCAGGCCAGGGGTGAATGTCATCCTGGGCCGCGTGACCGACGCCTCGGGCGCGCCGGAGATCGAAATCGAGATCACCGCGCTGCCGACGCAGGCGACCACCACTCTGATCTGCCTCGATCCCACGCCGGAGGATGGCGCGTGGACCTGCCTGTGGACGCCGGGCGACCTGAGCGGGCTGACCGGCTTCGAGCTGCGGGCGCGCGCCCGCGACCGTCACGGCAACAGCAGCGCCTGGAGCCCGGTGCGCGCCTTGCTGGTGGACAGCACGTCGCCCACGGTCACCCTGGACCCGCTGGTGGACGGCTACCTGGCCGATGGATACATCAACGCGGCCGAGCGGCTGTGGCGCGGGCAGGCCAACGACGACCAACGGGTGGACCACGTGGCGGTCTGCCTGGGCGCGGGCAATGCCACCGGCTGCGGCCGGGCCAGCACCTCGCTGCCCGCGGCGACGGTGGACTGGCAACACGACTTCAGCCCGCTGCTGGCCGGCGACGGCGTCACGCAGACCGTCTCGCTGCACGGCTTCGACGCCGCGGGCAACCGCTCGCTGACGCCGCTGGTGCGCACCTTTATCGTGGACACGGTTCCCCCGGCGCTCACCGCCGACCAGCCGCTGGGCGAAGGCCAGCCGACCGCGCCCGACCAGACGCCGCAGTACAGCGGGACGGTCAGTGACGGCGGCGGCGTGGCGCGCATGGACGCGCTGGTAGAACTGCCCGATGGGACGGTGCGGGTGGAGGCGGTCGCCTTCAGCGGCGGCCTGTGGAGCTTCATCCCCACGCTGGATCAACTGGGCGACTACGTGATTCGCGTCACCGCTGTCGACCGGGCCGGCAACGTCGCCTCCATCGGCGACTTCCGGCTGGCGGTGACCAACCGGCCTCCGCAGGCGCTGCCCGACGGCTACGCCACCCGGGCCAACCAGGTGCTGGTCATCGACCCGCCGGGCGTGCTGGCCAACGACATCGATCTGGACGGCGACGGGCTGAGCGTCAGCGCCTTCGACCATCCCAGCGCGCTGGGGGCTGGTGTGGTGATCGACCCGGACGGCCGGCTGAGCTACGATCCCACCGTTTCGGCGATCCTGATCGCGCTGCCGCTGAACCAGAGCGCGCTGGACACTTTCCACTACACGGTGCTGGACAGCTTTGGCAACACGGCCAGCGCGCAGGTCAGCGTGGTGGTGAGCGGCGTGATCTCGCCTACCGGCTGTCCGGTGATGGACGTGAACGAGGATCAGCGGGTCGATATCGTCGACATCGGCCTGGTGAGCGCCCACTGGGGCCTGGCCGCGGGCGATCCGGGCTGGGATCCCCGCTACGACGTGGTGGTCAACGGTGTGATCGACGTGGCCGACCTGAGTGCGGTGGCCGGATGCTGGGGGGTGGAGATGGCGTCGCCCTGAAAGGCCGAGTTGGGACGCGGATCAACGCGGATGGACGCAGATCAGAGGGGAAGAGGGTTGCATCTTTTCTGATCTGCGTTG
>JACSRL010000229.1 GCA_014879765.1 Anaerolinea sp.
ATGGGCGGGGAAACCCCGCCCCTACAGGCGCTGGCGGAGTTTGCTGAGGAGGTCAAGCTGGACGTGTACGCCGCGCCGACGGACAGGGCCGAGGCCGAGTTCGTCGTGCATCAAATCGAGCAGATGATGGGCGGCGTCAGCTATTTTTCCCTCGATTCGGGCCGCGTCGAGGGCGCTGGCCAGGCCGTTGCTCACTCTTTCGCCGAATTTGCCGTGCTCTATCGCCTGGGCGCACAGAGCCGGCTGTTGATCGAGGCCCTCGAACGCTCCGGCATCCCCTATCAAACCGTGGGCCAGACGCCGTTGACCGGCCACAAGGTGGTGCGCGAGGCGCTGGCCTGCCTCTGGCTGCTGCACAACCCGCACTCATCTACCCATCGCGCAACGACGCTGGCGGCGCTGGGGCTGGAGAAGGCAGAGGTGCTCAGGGGAACTGAGGGAAACTGGGAGGAACTTTTGGATGGCGCGTGGACGATGGCGCGGTTGACCGCGGCGCAGCGGCGCACGCCGGAGTCGTTGGCGGCGTTCTGGACGGAGTTGGTGCAGGCCCGGCGCGCGCACGCGGCCATCGCCCATTTGATCGAGCGCATTCACGCGTTTCTGGGCCAGCAGCGGGCTGAGCCGTTGGGCGAGGCTGACGACGGACGGCTGGATCAGTTGGCGCGGCGGGCCGCGCCCTGGGGCGGCGACCTGGCCGGCTTTCTGGAGGCCATGGCCCTGCACAGCGAGACCGACGCCTACGACCCGCGCGCCGACCGGGTGACGCTGATGACGCTGCACGCGGCCAAGGGGCTGGAGTTCCCCGTGGTCTTCATCGCCGGCTGCGAGGAAGGGCTGCTGCCCTACCAGCGCGCCGGCCAGCCAGTCGATGTGGAGGAGGAACGGCGGCTTTTCTATGTGGGCGTCACCCGCGCCCAGCGCCGCCTGGCGCTGCTGAGCGCCCGAACGCGCTTGCTCTTTGGCCAGCGCATGGACAACCCACCCTCGCGCTTTGTCGGCGACATCGAAGCCGCGCTCAAGGAAGCGCGAGCTCTGCCGCGGCGTCCCTCCAAGACACGACCGGAGGCCGAACAGCTCAGCTTGTTTTGAGCAAACCACGTTGCCAACGTGACACGTCGTCCGGCTGATCGCCGGACCTACCCTACCAGGAGCGCTTATGCCCCAAGAATCAATCGGCCGGTTGGGCCTGATCAGACGCAGTGCGCGGTTGGCGTTGATCCTCTTGCTGCTGCTGCCACTGCTGGCAGCCTGCGACATGGGATCGACGCTGCAAGAGGCGGCCGGCCAGGCGGGCGCGGTGCTCGAAGCCGCCGCCACCATCGAGGCCCAGGCCAACGTCACGCCGACGCGCACGCCCAGGGCGCGCGCCACCGCCACGCGCACACCCAGATCCCGTGCCACAGCCACAAATACGCCGCGCGTGCGCGCCACCCCCACGCGCACGCCCAAGGCGCGTGTCACACCCACACACACCCCCAGGGCCCGCGCCACGGCCACGCCACGCGGCCAGGGGGTCAGCGGCCTGCCCACGATTCGTTACCAGGATCTGCCCAGGCAGGCCCGGGAGACCATCGCGCTGATCGAACAGGGCGGCCCCTTCCCCTTCGAGCGCGATGGCATCACCTTCCAGAACCGCGAGCAACTGCTGCCGCGCCAGCGCAGCGGCTACTACCGGGAATACACCGTCATCACACCCGGCTCCCGCGACCGCGGCGCGCGGCGCATCATCGCCGGGGCTGAGGGCGAGCTGTACTACACCGCTGACCACTACGAAAGCTTCCGAGAGGTAATCCGCTGATGGCCCCCATCGCCGATCTGTTCAATGGACAAGTCAAGCCCGGCCTCTACCGCCTGCGCGCCGATGTCACCGTGGAGAGCTTGCAACGCCAGGCCGAGGAACACGGCTGGCAGCTTTTCCACATCGACGGCGCCAAAACGCACGACAAGCGTTCCTTCATCCGCACCGCAGGCCAGGCGCTGGACTTCCCCGCCTATTCCGCGCAAAACTGGGACGCCTTCGAGGAGTCGATCCGCGACCTGACGTGGGCGCCCGCCCAAGGCTATCTGGTGCTTTTCGACGAGCCAGACCAGTTCGCGGCCAGCGATCCGGAGCAATGGGCCGTGGCGCGTGAGATTCTCAACACAGCCGTCAAGTTTCACCGCCAGCAAGGCGCGCCGATGACGGTGCTCTTCCGCCGCGCCGGCCGCGCGCTGCCGGACATCCCCTGGCTGTAGCTGTGCAACAGCTTCGTTTGCGACGTGCCGAGGGTCTTGCATCTGCACCTGTTATATCAGTTGCTCGATAAGAACTCCTGTTGGTTTGAAGTGAGCCACGTTTGTGGTGACCACAGTCAACTGGTGTTCCAGAGCAGTAGCGGCAATCAACGCGTCGGGGAATGAGAGTTGAATACCGCGGCGGGCGAGTTGATAGATGATACGTCCAGCGCGGTCAGCGATCTGTTCCGTCACCGGCAGGCTGTCCAGTGCGTTGAGGAGCTCCAGGGTGATGACATTTTCGTCTGGCCGCATGCCTGCGAGAATCTCGGAACGAGTAATCACAGAGATGTAGAGATTGTCGTTCTGTCCCCATTGGAGCAGAAATCCAAATGAACGCGCGCGTTGCCGCAGATGGCGGATCAAGACATTGGTATCAAGCAGCAGATCAGCCATGATCTGCCTGACCTTCTGCTATCTCCGTGAGGGACGCTGGCATCCATGTTTCGCGCAGCCGCCGCACGTAGGCGTCGATTTCTTCATCGGTGCCCAATTCGGGGTACCCTTCATCGGCCCAGGCTCCACTCGACTTTTCGATTGCTTTGAGCAGACGCTGCTGGCGCAAGGCGCGTTCGGTAGCTCCAACAATGAAGTTATTGCGCTCGCGCGGCGCTATGATCGATTCCATAGTCTCCAGAAGCGACTCAGGAAAGGTGACATTGATTCGGCGTTTGTTGATAGACGTTGCAGTCATTGTACACCTCGTAATGGTGGTATCAATATACACAAAAACAAAGCATACGTCAAGGACACCCCGGTCTCCGAACGAAGCTCGCTATTCTCTGAGCAGTTACGTTTCTTCTTTGCCATCCTTCAACCCCCACTGACGTCAGTTTCCTTCATTGCCCTGTCACAGTATGAGGCTGACCTCCTCGATTTGAGTACAACCGGAACGCCGGCTTCAGTCAGATGGGCAGGGACAGCGAAAAATCGTTCATCATTCCTGGTCCCCCCAGACCAACTCGGTGCTGCCAATAGCCACCGTGTCCCCTTCTTCGACGCCGGCCTTTTCCAGCGCCTTGCTGATGCCCATCACATCCAGGATGCGCTGGAAACGCAGGCCCGATTCGTAGTAATCCCAATCGGTCATGGCCGCGGCCCGCTCGATGCGCACGCCGCTGACCCGCCAGCGCGCCAGGCCAGGGGTCCGCTCGGTGCCCTCCCGCTCGATCTCGAAGAAATCCTCGTCGATCTCCGGCCGATAGATCACCGGCTCGTCGTCCAGGGACACCGGCTCCGGCAGCTCGTCCAGCATCGCAACGACGCGGCGCAACAGGGTCTGCACCCCCTCGCCGGTCAACGCGGAGATGGCCATCGGCTCAACCACGCCGCGCGCCTTCAATTCGTTCTCGATTCGTGGCCACTGCTCGGCAACCTCTGGCAAATCGATCTTGTTCAGCGCCACGATCTGCGGTTTGTCGGCCAGCAGCGGATTGAAGAGCTCCAGCTCGGCGTTGATGGCGTCGTAATCGCCGATGGGATCGGGACTGAAGCCGTTGAGCAGATGAATCACCATGCGGGTGCGTTCGATGTGGCGCAGGAACTGGTGGCCCAGCCCGCTGCCGGCATGGGCGCCCTCGATCAGCCCGGGGATGTCGGCCAGCACGAAGTCGCGGTGATCCACCACCACCACCCCCAGGTTGGGCGTCAGCGTGGTAAAGGGGTAGTCAGCGATCCTGGGCTTGGCCCGGCTGACCACGGAGAGCAGCGTGGACTTGCCCGCGTTGGGAACGCCCACCGTGCCCACGTCGGCGATCAGCTTCAATTCAAGGCGCAGCCACAGCTCCTCGCCCGGCTCGCCGCGTTCGGCCACCCGCGGCGCCTGGTTGGTGGAGCTCTTGAAGGCGGCATTGCCGCGGCCGCCGCGGCCGCCGCGCGCGATCACCGCCTCCTGGCCATCGTGGATCAGGTCGGCGATCAGCTCATCGGTCTCGCGCAGGAAGACCGCGGTGCCGGCCGGCACTGGAACCACGCAGTCGGCGCCGGTCTTGCCCTGCTTGTTGGTGCTGCCGCCACGCCCGCCGTGCTCCGCCTTGAAGTGTACCTGGTGTTTGAAGGCCAGCAGGGTGTTGAGGCTCTTGTCGGCGCGCAAAATGACGTCGCCCCCCTTGCCGCCGTTGCCGCCGGCCGGGCCGCCGCGCGGCACGAATTTCTCGCGGCGAAAGGAGACGAGGCCGTGGCCGCCGTCGCCGCTTCTGACGTTGATGGTCGCTTCGTCGAAGAAAAGGCTGGTTTCGTTGCTCATGGACGATCAGATCTGGGGAATCGCCGCAGATGCGGAGAGCTGAAGTTCGCCGCCAGGCAGCGAGCTCCGCAATCTATCGACAAAACGTAACTGCTCAGCCATAGGTGCCGGGCACTTGCATCTACGCTTGCAATGCGACACGTGAAGCCAATTCACGCTACGAAGTCAAGCGCAAGTGCCCGGC
>JACSRL010000029.1 GCA_014879765.1 Anaerolinea sp.
TTCAGCCAAACTCGATCGTTACTCCAGCGCCTGATGTATAGCTCGAAATCAGAGCGAGCGCAATGCCACGTTCAGAGACCTACCCGTAGGCGGAGACATTCGTGTATTCGTGCAGCATTCGTGGATGGCTGCTCGCTCCGCTCAGCACGACAGCAAGACGCGCCGCGTCCCCTCGCACCCCTTCGCGCATTCGTGATCCACACCCCCGCACCCCCCACAAAACAAACAGGCCCAGCCACCCCGGCCGGGCCTGTCTCCTTTCATCTGCCAGTCACTGCCGACCGGCCTCTCATCCCCGGTCACACATCCCTATCCCTCAGGAACGGCTTCCGGTCACGCATCACGCATCACGTTTCACGCATCACGCATCACGTTTCACGCCTCACTGCCCAATCCCAAACTCCGCCCCCGCGCTCCGTCCCCACACCTCCGGGAAGTACATCTGATAGGCGACGGCCGGCAGCACCTGGAACTGGCCGGGCAGGCTGGCGCGCATCTGGTAGGTGTACTCGTAGGTTCCGGCGGGCAGCTCGGTGGCGAAGAGAGCTACCTTCTCGTCGCGCAGCTCGGTTGACGTCGGCGTCCACCAGAACCAGGGCCACTGGCCGTCGGCCGGCTGCAGCTCCGGCCCTTCGTAGACCAGGCTGGTGTTCAGCAGGCTGGGATCGATGGCCTCAGCGCCGGCCGGCAGCGGGCTTTCGACCACTAGGTAGTGCAGGTTGGTCGGCGCGACGATGGTCAGCTTGACCTGGATGGTGTCGCCCACCTGTGCCTGGCTGATGGGCTGCTCTGACGCCTTGCCGGTCAGCGGATCCACCAGACGGTATTGCTGCGCCACCACCACGCCGCGATCCATGGCCTGCAGCTCAGCCGCGGGCAGGAAGGTTTCCAGGAAGGCGGTGTAGTAGAGCTGGCCTTCGCCGCTCTGGCTGCCATCGCTGAAGCGACTGATGGTCAGACCGTTGGCATAATCCTGTAGCAGATCGGCCACCGCCACGCGCAGGTCCACTGGCTGGCCCACGTTGTCGGCGTTGACACTGCCGCTGCCCAGCGGCTGGTCGTTCAGCGTCACGTCGAAGCTGTAGTCGCCCTCCAACTCGCCAGTGGCCGCCATCCAGTCGGTCAGCGCGATCAGCGACCAGACATTCTCCTGGGTGGTGGCCCAGCGGCCATCGGTGCGCATGCTCATCAGCCAGCGCACCGCGTTGGGCGCCAGTGACGCCTGTAGGGGCGAGGTCCCCTCGCCCGCGCTCGTCTTGACCAGCGCGTCCAGCGTCATGGCTGTGCTGCGCAGGTCGCTGCTCATGGTCCACCAGTCGACGCTGGCCTCTTCCCAGTGCGCGCCGGTGGCCGAGAGCACGGCCGCGCCGTTGAGATCGTCCAGCAGCGTGGCGATGCGCTGGGCCGATGTGGGGTCATCCAGCAGGGCGAAGGTCATGGCCAGCAGCGCCTGGCCATAGTGGGCCAGCCGCTCACGCACCTGGTAGAGCGCGGTGGTGCGGCCCATGTCCCCCTGGCCAGCCTCGGCCAGCACGTAGAGGATAAAGGCCTGCTGGTTTAGCTCGTAGCCCTCCAGCGCGTCCACCGGCCGCAATTGGCGTTGCAGGTAGCCGATGGCCCGCTTCAGCGCCGCCGAGTCGACCGCAAAACCGGCCGCCTGCGCCCGCACCAGGCCGAAGGTGACGTAGCTGCTGACGAAGGCGCGGCTTTCGTCGTTGGCCCACCAGCCCCAGCCGCCGTCGGCGTTCTGGCGCTGCAAGAGCTGCTGGGTGGCCACGGCGATCTGGTCCTTCAGGTTGGCCTCCAGGCCGGCCCCCCGTGTCGCCGTGGGTTGAGTAGCCGCCGCTGCGGGCGGCGTATCGAAACCTGTCAAGCCCAACGTCTCCAGCGCCTGGTAGGTGACCACGTTGGGCAGGAACTTGCTGACGATCTGCTCGCTGCACTCGTAGGGGAAGTGCTTCAGCCAGTTGAGGCTCTCCAGCGTGCCCGCAGCCAGCGACGGATCCAGCCGCACCCGCAGCTCGCCCTGAGTGGCATCCACGTTGGGCGGCAGCACGATCACCTCGGTGCGGCTTTCGTCGAGGCCGACCGTGCCGGCCGTGGCCACCGTCTCCGGCGAGCTGTAGCGGTAGACCGGCAGAGTCAGCTCGACCGCGTCGCTCAGCGGCGGCTGGCCGGCGGCCGCGCCTGTTTCCAGCGCGGTGAAGCGGATCACGGCGCTGCTGACGGCCTCGCCGCCGGTTGGGGTCGTGACCTCCACCGGCCAGCTCACCTTGGCCTGCTGGCCAGCCGGCACGCTGACGATCTGGCTCAGGGACGCCGTGGTGGTGACGCCCTGGGCAGCCAGGATCACCTCCACGGTGCGATCCTCGTCGGTGTTGTTGTTGACCACCGCGGCGATCTCGGCCCGGTCGCCCACAGTGAAGAAGCGGGGCAGCACCGGCCGCACCAGCAGCGGCAGGGTGGTCTTGATCTCCACCGTGGCCTGGCCCGCGTGGGTGTCCACGGTGACGCCGATGCCCTCCAGCCGCCAGGTGGTCAGGTTGTCAGGCAGGGTCACGCTGACCTGGGCCAGCCCCTTTTCGTCGGTGACCACGGTGGGCTCCCACAGCGCGGTGTCCTCGAACTCGCTGCGCACCTCGACGCCCATCATGCCGTCGCCGCCGCCGCCGCCCTTGGCGCCCTCCTCCAGTTGTAGGTTGAGGCGGTCCAGGTTCAGCACCAGGTTGCTGGCTGTCTGCACCCCCAGCCCGCGCTGGCGGTAGAAGCTGTCCAGCAGCGGCTGGTTGGGGCTCTGCGCCAGGCTGAGGATCGCCTTGTCGATCAGCGCCAGTGAGATTTCCGCTTGCAGCGGCTTGCCCTGCCAGTCAGTGGCCTGCACCGTGAAGGTCACCGTCTCGCCTGGCCGCAGCACGTCCGCGTTGGGCGTCAGCGTGAGCTGGATCTCCTTCACCGTGTTGTCCACCGGCAGCTCCACCAGCCCCAGCTTGAAGCTGCCCAGGTCGCTGTCCTCACTCTGTCCGCCCTCTTGCTGTGGCCGGTCTCCGACCGAGCCACCCTGGCCACTCCCTTGCTGTGGCCGGTCTCCGACCGAGCCACCCTGTCCGCTCTCTTGCTGTGGCCGGTCTCCGACCGAGCCACCCTTGACCACCACCACCGAGACAAACACGTTGGGCACGTACTCCTCGGTGATAGGGATCTCCAGCGTCTCGCTGTTGCCCTCCAGCGTGACCCGCCGCGTCTCGATGATCTGGCCGCGCTCGATGGTCAGCAGCGCCTCCACCGGCCCTTCGTAGGGGTGTGGGACCAGAATCTTGGCTGTGTCGCCCACCTGGTAGAGCGGCTGGTCGGCCACCAGCTCGATGCGGTCGTTGTTCTCCACCTGCCAGGAGACGTAGGCCTGCTGGCTGCCGCTGCTGACCCAGGTGAAGGCCGCGCTGCGCACCGCGTTGCCCAGCTCGTCCACGGCTGTGGCGTTGATCTTGTACTGGCCGCCGCTGGGCGGCGTCCAGGTGTAGACCGCCTGGCCGCTGCCGTCGGTGGTGACGGTGTCGGTCAGGATGGGAGTCTCCCGCACCTCGCTGGTCCAGTAGAAGCGGCCGTCGTCGGCCTGCTTCTGCACGCTCAGCCACTCGGCCTGGCTGACCACCACGGTCAGCGCCTGGTTGGCCACCGGCTGGCTGGCCCAGTCTACGGTGATCAAGTCCACATCAGCCGGCTGGCCGGCCAGGCTGACGTAGCCGCGCGGGGCCACGCCGGGGTAGATCAGCCCCTTGTGTACGATAACCGAGGTGTTTTTAGCCGTCTCCTGATTGTTCAGGTCGGTGACGCGCGCGTCGATATTGAAGCGCTGGCTGGCGCTTTTGTCGCCGATGTCAGCCGGGACCTGGAAGGTGTACGTGCCGTCCGCGCCGGTCTTGCCCTCGCCGCTGGCCACCACGCCGCCGTAGCGCCCCTGCGTGGTCGGATCCCAGCCGGTGTAGTCGTTGAAGCTGTACCAGCGGCCGCCGCTGTCGCCGGTGAAGTCGAAGGTCGCATCCTCGCTGAAGACGGTCCACGTCACCTGGGCGTTGCTCACCGGCCCGCCGAAGAAGAATTCGCCGCTGACCGTGGCCGTGATCAAGTCGCCGTGCAGCACCTCCGGCTTTTCAGTGGTCAGATCGATGGTGAACTCTGGCTTGCGGTACTCGGCCACCTGGAAGCCCAGGCCGAAGTAGGGGACAAAGTAGGCGTCCTGGGGCCAGTCAGCCATCCGCGCCTCCAGATTGTAGAAGCCCAGGCTGGCCTCCTCAGCCAGCGGCAGCGCGCCGTCGATGGTCCCAAACGCGTTGGTCTCATGCTGCTGCTTGTAGATCTCCTCGCCGCGGTCGTTGTAGATGGTGACGTTGACCTTGGTTCCCGGCTCTGGCAGGCGCAGGATGGCGTCGTCGTCCACCCGCAGGATGCCCTTCCAGTAGACCGTCTGGCCCGGCCGGTAGATGGGCCGGTCGGTGTAGAAGTAGCCCTGGTAGAGCGGCGGCGGAAACTCGCTGGGCAGCCCGAAGTCCCACGAGGCCAGCCCGCTTTGCCAGTCGGTGCTGGTCACGCCGTAAGGGATCGGTCCATCCTGCTCTGGCCGGTCTCCGACCGAGCCAGCCACGCTACCCTGCTCTGGCCGGTCTCCGACCGAGCCAG
>JACSRL010000028.1 GCA_014879765.1 Anaerolinea sp.
TGGCATTAGAAACCGGGTTTTTGTCTCGCAGACCAAGATCATGGCGCCATGATAGGCCGTTGCGCAGACGAAAACCATGGACGCACGAGAAAAACCCGGTTTCTGACCGGTCGGCTGCGCAGCTACAAGTCAACGACGAAACAAAAACCAACATGTTTGAAAGCCTGAAAAACGTAGAAAAGCGTTACAACGATATCGGCGAACTGATGGCAGATCCGCAGGTCGCCACCGACTACGAGCAGATGGCCCGCCTGGCCAAGGAACGCTCGGAGTTGGAAGAGATGGTGGAGAGCTACCGCCGCTATCGAACGACCCTGCGGGAGCTGGACGATGCCCGCGGCCTGCTGGCCGAAGAGGGCCAGGATGCCGAGCTGATCGCGCTGGCGCGCGATGAAATCGAGCGTCTGGAGGCCGAGGTCGAGGGGCTGGAGCAGCGTTTGCAGGTCATGCTGCTGCCCAGCGATCCGGCCGACGAGAAGAACGTGATCGTGGAGATCCGCGCCGGAACGGGCGGCGACGAGGCCGGCCTGTTCGCGGCTGATCTCTACCGCATGTACGCGCGCTGGTCTGAGGCGCAGCGTTACAAGGTCGATCTGTTGAGCCAGAACGAGACCGGCGTCGGCGGCTTCAAGGAAGTCATCTTCTCGGTGCGGGGCCAGGGCGCCTATTCCCGCCTTAAGCACGAAAGCGGTGTACACCGCGTCCAGCGCGTGCCGGTGACCGAGTCCCAGGGTCGCATCCACACCTCGACCGCCACCGTGGCCGTCTTGCCGGAGATGAGCGAGGTGGAGGTGGAGATCAGCCCCAACGAGATCCGCATCGACGTCTTTCGCGCCGGCGGTCCTGGCGGCCAGAGCGTCAACACCACCGACTCGGCTGTGCGCATCACCCACCTGCCCACCGGGTTGGTGGTCTCCTGCCAGGATGAAAAATCGCAGTTGCAGAACCGGGCGCGGGCCTTGCAGATCCTGCGCGCCCGGCTGTATGCCATCGAACTGGAGCGCCAGGTCGAGGAGCAGACCGAGGCGCGGCGCAGCCAGGTGGGCAGCGGCGAGCGCAGCGAGAAGGTGCGCACCTACAACTTCCCCCAGAACCGGGTCACCGATCACCGCATCGGCCTGACCCTGCACCGCCTGGACAGCGTGCTGGAAGGCGACCTGGGGGAGCTGATCGAGGCGTTGATGGCCGCAGAACAGGCAGAAAAACTGTCACGCCTGGGCGATGGAGCAGCCAGTGCCGCATAAATGTCGCGGGAGGAGCACATCATGATGTCCGAAATCGCAAAGGAGCGAGTTTGGCCTGTGAAGAACAACCGATGGAACGCCGCCGATCCCATATCCCCCACCCATGCCGGATTCGATCAGCCGCGCAGCGCGCTGTCGGCGCTGCCCTCGCTGCAAGCCTTCCGCTGGCAGTTGGCCGAGGGCGCCACGGTGGGGCTGGCCCTGGTGGCTGCCACGCAGCGTCTGACCAGCAACCGCGCTGAATCGCCCAAGCTGGACAGCGAAGTTCTGTTGGGCTATGCCCTGGACTGCACGCGCGCCCAGATCTACGCCCACCCTGAGCGCCTGTTGACCGACGACGAGCGCCACCGCTTCGAGCAGTTGGTGATCCGCCGCTGCCAGAACGAACCGGTGGCCTATCTGGTGGGGGAGAAGGCGTTCTACGGTCTGGATTTTACCGTGGACCGGCGGGTGCTCATTCCCCGGCCGGAGACCGAGCTGCTGGTGGATATGGTGTTGGACGTGGCCTTGCAGTATGATGAACTGCGCTCCCGCGGCCGCAACGGCAACAAGCTGGCCGGCGGGCAGTTCTTGGTGGCCGACATCGGCGCGGGCAGCGGCGCAGTGGCCATTGCCGTGCTGGCCAACACCGAGTCGGCCTTCGTCTACGCGGTGGACATCTCCCCGGAGGCGCTGAGCGTGGCCGCGATCAACGCAACACGGCATGGGGTGGAGGAGCGCATCCAGCTCCTGCCGGGCGATCTTTTGACGCCGCTGCCGCAGCCCGTCCATGTGATCGCCGCCAATCTGCCCTACGTGGCGGCCGATGAGTGGAGCCACCTGGCCCCTGGCATCGTCAACTACGAGCCGGCCCTGGCGCTGCTGGGCGGCGCCGACGGCCTGGAATTCATCCGCGGGCTGCTGCAACAGGCGCCCGGTCGCCTGCTGCCCGGCGGTGTGGTGCTGCTGGAAGTGGGGGCCAGCCAGGGAGGAGCCGTAGCCGAGATGGCGCGCAGCAGCTTCCCCGATGCGCTGATCGAGGTGTTGACCGACTACGCGTTTCGTGAGCGCATCGTGCGCATCCAGACCTGAGCCATGGCTGAAGCCAACACCATCCCTGTGACCACCACGGCTCTGCTGGATGCCCGCCAGCCGGGCGCGCTGGAAGAGGCCGCCGCGCGGCTGCGGCAGGGGGACCTGGTCGCGTTTCCTACCGACACCGTCTACGGCCTGGGTGCGCTGGTCTGGAACGCGGCCAGCGTGGCCCGCATCTACCAGGCCAAGGCGCGGCCGCCGGAGAAGGCGATCCCCGTTTTGCTGGCCGGCGTGGCGCAACTGGCCCTGCTGGGCGTCGAGGCGACCCCGCTGCTGCTGCGGCTGGCCGAACGCTTCTGGCCCGGCCCGTTGACGCTGGTGGCGCGCTGCGACGCGCGGGTGCCGGAGATCGTCACCGCCGGCACGTTGACCGTCGCCGTGCGCATGCCCGACCACGCCGCGGCGCTGCGGCTGTTCGATCTGGTGGGCCAGCCGCTGGCGGCGACCAGCGCCAACCTCTCCGGCCACACCAACCCGCTGACCGCGTCCGACGTGATGGCGCAACTGGGGGGGCGGATCGAGGCCGTGGTGGATGGCGGGGCCTGTCCCGGCGGCGTGCCCTCGACGGTGCTCGATTGCAGCGTCTCACCCCCGCGTATCCTGCGTCCCGGCCCGGTCACAGCCCAGGATTTAAGGTTCATGGGCGCTGAACTGGCCTTTGTCGAAGGTTAAATGGCGTTATTCGCGTAGTCGGTTAGGTTAAACAACGGTAACTGCTCAGCCGTAGGTGCCGGGCACTTGCGTCTACGCTTGCAATGCGACACGTGAAGCCATTTCACGCTGCGAAGTCAAGCGCAAGTGCCCGGCACCTGAGCAGTTACAAACAACGTTTTAAGGATGAACGAGATGAGCGATGTGACGGTGATCGGCGCGGGACTGGCCGGCTGCGAGGCGGCCTGGCAGTTGGCGCAGCGCGGGCTGCACGTCAACCTCTACGAGATGCGGCCGCTGCGCCAGACACCGGCCCACGTCAGCGACCAGTTCGCCGAGCTGGTGTGCAGCAACAGCCTGGGCGCCACGCGGCTGGATCGGGCGCTGGGCCTGCTCAAGGAGGAGATGCGCCGGCTGGGCTCGTTGATCATCGCCTGCGCCGACGGCTGTGCGCTGCCGGCCGGCGGCGCGCTGGCCGTGGACCGCGAGGGCTTCGCGCGTGCGGTGACCGAGGCCATCAGCGCCCATCCGCGCATCGCCGTGCGACGGGAGGAGGTGCAGAGCATCCCGGCTGGCCTGACGATTCTGGCCACCGGGCCGCTCACCTCCCACGCGCTGGCCGAACAGATCGGCCATTTCGCCGGCCAGGCGCAGCTTTACTTCTACGACGCGCTGGCGCCCATCGTCACCTTGGAGAGCATCGCCATGCCGCCGGCCTGGCGCCAGAGCCGCTACGACCGGGACAGCGGGCAATCGGAGGGGGACTACATCAACTGTCCGCTGGACCGCGCCCAGTACGAGGCCTTTGTGGCCGCGGTGCGGGAGGCGGAACGGATCGAGCTGCGCGCCTTCGAGACCGACCCGGAGGCCGAGCGTTTCTTCGAGGGCTGCCTGCCCATCGAGGTGCTGGCAGGGCGCAGCGTGGACGCGCTGGCCTTCGGACCGATGCGTCCGGTGGGGCTGCGGGACCCGCGCACCGGCCGGCGGCCCTATGCCGCGGTGCAACTGCGCCAGGATGACCAGGCCGGCGCGCTCTTCAACATCGTCGGCTTCCAGACCAACATCAAATGGCCGGAGCAGCGTCGCATCTTGCAGACCATTCCCGGGCTGGAAGCGGCCGAGTTCGTGCGCCTGGGGCAGATGCACCGCAACACCTTCATCAACTCGCCGCAGTTGCTGCGCCCCACCCTGCAGGCCCGCGGCCGCGAGGATCTCTTCTTTGCCGGGCAGATCACCGGCACCGAGGGCTACGTGGGCTCGGCCGCGGGGGGGCTGTGGGCCGGCCTGAACGCGGCGCGCCTGGCGCGTGGGCTGGCGCCGTTGGCGCTGCCCAACACTACCATGATGGGCGCGCTCTTCGCCTACATCACCCAGGCCGATCCGCGCTACTTTCAGCCGATGAAGTCCAACTTCGGCCTGCTGCCGGAGCTGGAGAGCCACGTGCGCAACAAAGGGGAGCGCTACCTGGCCTATGCCGACCGGGCTTTGCAGGTGCAGGGGCAGTTCATGGCCGAGCACGGGGTGGAGAGGACAGAAATCGTGTCTTCTCATTAGGGTGTGTTTGAAATGAGCTGGTTAGCGTAGGTCGAGTAGCGGGTTGAGGTAACGCGCGCCGCATGAGGGCAGCCAATTCCAGCGTACACCTGCACGTGCGTGCGGCGCAAGTGTCGAGACCGAAGCGG
>JACSRL010000749.1 GCA_014879765.1 Anaerolinea sp.
GTGGGAGTCGACTCGAAGGCCAGCGACAGCAGGGTATACCCTGCCCAGCCGACGGCCACGACCAGGGCGGCCAGCAACACAACCAGCAACGCGTAGAGCAAGGGCTTGTTGTTGGTCATGAGCTACCGTGTCCTTCTGATGCGTGAAACGTGAAACGTGAAACGTGAAACGTGATGCAGCCCGGCTTCGCTTGCTCTGGCCGGTCTCCTGACCGAGCCAGCCGGGGCCTTCGCTGCTCTGGCCGGTCTCCTGACCGAGCCAGCCGGGGCCTTCGCCTGCTCTGGCCGGTCTCCTGACCGAGCCAGCCTGCCGATTATACGCTGGTCGGGCTTGAAATGTTCAACCGGACAACGCCAGCCGTCGACTCGTCTGCCAGGTCGTCAAACTTGACGCAAGCCAGATGTTGGGTATTATAAGCCATCATTAAACAATTTATCGAAATGTTTTATGGGATGCCATAACATCCCGTATCAATCCATTCAGGAGGCAGTCTCTCAGATGACTTTCAAGACACTCGCGCGCCTGGCCTGGCTGCTGGCGCTGATATCGATGTTTGCTGCCTGTGCAGCCCAACCGGTGGTCACTCAACCCCAGGCAGCCACCCAGCCGCCCGCGGCAACCACTCAGCCCGCGGCAGCCGAGGCGGGCAGCGCCGAAGCGGCCGCGGCCAGCGGTGAGCTGACCATTGCCCACAACCAGGGGGAAACGGTGGTCTCGATGAACCCGGCGAAGGTCTTTACCTTCGACCTGGCCTCCCTCAGCACCCTGAACGCGCTGGGCGTGGAGGTGGCCGGCGTGCCCGATTTCACCTTCCCCGACTCGCTGGCGCAATACGCCGGCGAGCGCTACCTGAAGATCGGTTCGCTCTTCGAGCCGGACTACGAGGCGATCAGCGCGGCCAACCCTGATCTGATCATCGTCTCGGCCCGCTCGGCGGCGGTCTTCCCGCAGTTGGCGGAGATCGCCAAGACCATCGACCTTTCGGCCGACAACACCCAGTATCTGGCCAGCCAGTTCCACAACGCCGAGATTCTGGGGCAGCTTTTCGGCAAGCAGGCAGAGGTCGCCGCGCTGGAGGGCAAGATCCAGGCCAGCATCGAGGCGGTCCGGGCGCAGACGGCCAAGGCCGGCACGGCGCTGATCGTCATGGTCAACGGCGGTGAGGTGACGGCCTATGGCCCCGGCTCGCGCTTCGGCTGGATACATGATGAGCTGGGCTTCAAGCCGGTGATCGAAGATATCCAGGAAGCGACCCACGGCGAGGCGATCTCCTTCGAGTTCATCCTGGAGGCCAACCCCGACTGGCTGATCGTCATCGACCGCGATGTGGCCATCGGTGAGCAGGCCGCGGCTGCGGCCAGTGTGCTGGACAACGAGCTGGTCGGGCAGACCACCGCCTGGCAAAAGGGGCAGGTGATCTACCTCAACCCCGCCAACTGGTACATTGTCACCGGCGGCCTGGGCGCGGTCCAGGAGATGGTGGATGAGATCGGCGGCGCGCTGAGCCAATAGGCCTGGCCGCTCGCCCCAGGGCGGCCGGTGCAAGGCGTGCGCCCGCCGCGGCGCGGCGCCGGTCGTCCCCTGGGGCTTCAATAAGGAGCTTCTGCTATCATTCTCCGCAACGCTGCCACCCCCAAACATCTGAGCATTGCGACCCTCCTGGTGCTGCTGACCGCGGTGATCAGCGTGTTCATCGGTGTGAGCAACGTCAGCCCGGCGACGCTGCTGTCCGGCTCGGCCGACAGCCAGACACTGCACGTGCTGCTGGTCAGCCGGATCCCCCGCACCCTGGCCATTGTGCTGGCTGGCGGCTCCATGGCCGTGGTGGGGATGATCATGCAGCTTCTGGCGCGCAATAATTTCGTCGAACCCTCCACGGCCGGCACTATCGAAGCGGCGACGCTGGGGCTGTTGGTGGTGGCTATCCTGGCGCCCGGCATGCCGGTGATGGGCAAGATGGTGGTGGCCAGCCTCTTTGCGCTGGCAGGAACCGCGCTCTTCCTGCGCATTCTGCGCCTGGTGCCGCTGCGGTCGGTGCTGGTGGCGCCGCTGATCGGCATCATGCTGGGCGGGGTGATCGGCGCGGTGACCACCTTTTTCGCCTACCGTCTGGATCTGTTGCAGTCGCTGAACTCCTGGATGACGGGCAGCTTTGCCGGCGTCCTGCGCGGCCGCTACGAGCTGTTGTGGCTCTCCTTTGTCCTGATGCTGGTGGCCTACATCGCGGCCGACCGGTTCACCGTGGCCGGCATGGGGCAGGATTTCACCACCAATCTCGGCATGAACTACAACCGGGTTTGGGCCTTGGGGCTGATCATCGTGGCGCTGGTGAGCTCGGTGGTGGTGGTGACGGTGGGCATGATCCCCTTCCTGGGGCTGGTGGTTCCCAATGTCGTCCGCACCATCTTCGGCGACAACATGCGGCGCTCGACGCCGTGGGTGGTCGTCTTCGGCGCCGGCTTCATGCTGATCTGCGACATCATCGGGCGCACCCTGCGCTATCCCTACGAGATTCCGGTGGGCGTGGTGGTGGGCGTGGTCGGCAGTGTACTCTTCCTCTACATCTTGTTGCGGAAGGATGCCCATGTCGCTTGAAATCGCCTCCAGGGCGGTCGCCCGCCCGCGCTCCATCGTCCTTTCGCCGCCGCTGAAACGGATGCTGATCCTGGGCGTGCTGACGGCAATTGTGGTGGTCCTGTTCATGACGCTGAACGTCCGCGGCAACTGGGGCTTTGTGCTGCGCTTCCGCGGGACCAAGCTGGCGGCCATGGCGCTGGTGGCCTATGCCATCGCCGTTTCGACGGTGCTCTTCCAGACCGCCTCCAACAACCGCATCCTCTCCCCCTCGATCATGGGCTTCGATGCGCTCTACGTGCTGATCCAGACCGGGCTGGTCTTCGCTCTGGGCGCACAGCGTGCGGTCGCCGTCCATCCCCAGGTGCGCTTCCTGGCTGAGGTGTTCATCATGGTGGCCTTTGCCGGGCTGCTCTACCGCTGGCTGTTCGACAAGAGCCGCCGCAGCTTGCATCTGTTGATCCTGGTGGGCATCATCTTCGGCGTGCTCTTCCGCAGCGCCACCAGCATGATGCAGCGCATGATCGACCCCAACGATTTCTCTGTCCTGCAAGACCTGCTCTTTGCCAGCTTCAACAGCTTCGACCGGCAGTTGCTGCTGATTTCGGCGCTGCTGATCGGCGGCGCATCGCTGGCCGCGTGGCGCATCGGGCATACCTTCGACGTGCTGGCGCTGGGACGGGAGACGGCTGTCAACCTGGGCGTGGACTATCAACGCACGGTGTCGATCATCCTGGTGGTGGTGACGATCATGGTGTCGGTTTCCACGGCGCTGGTGGGGCCGGTGACCTTCTTCGGGCTGCTGGTGGCCAACCTGGCCTATTTGCTCATCGGCACGCACAGACACCGCTGGGTGCTGCCCTGCGCGGTGGCGCTGTCGCTGCTTTTTCTGATCGGCGGACAGTTGATCGTGGAACGGCTCTTTTCGTTCAACACCAGCCTGAGCATCATCGTCGAGTTCTTCGGCGGAATCGTGTTCATTGTGCTGCTCATCCGAGGGATCGCGCGATGATCGAAACCCAGGGCATCACCAAAGCCTACGACAAATCGGTGGTGGTGGACAACGTCACGCTGCAGATTCCGGCCGGCGGCGTCACCTCCATCATCGGCCCCAACGGCGCGGGCAAATCCACGCTGCTCTCCATGGTCAGCCGCCTGCTGCCCATGGACCGCGGCCGCGCCCGCGTCGCCGGCCTGGATGTGAGCGCCACGCCCAGCGATGTGCTGGCCCGCCGCCTTTCCATTCTGCGCCAGGACAATCACATTGGCTCGCGGCTGACGGTGCGCGACCTGGTCGCCTTTGGCCGCTATCCCTACTCCAAGGGGCGGCCCACGGCGGAGGACATGGGCCACGTGCGCGCCGCGCTGGGCTATCTCAACCTGGGGAGCATGGCCGACCGTTTTCTGGACGAGCTCTCCGGCGGGCAGCGGCAGCGGGCCTTCGTGGCCATGGTGCTGTGCCAGGACACCGACTATGTGCTGCTGGACGAGCCGCTGAACAACCTGGACATGAAGCACGCGGTCACCATGATGCAGTTGCTGCGCCGCACCGCCGACGAGCTGGGCAAGACCATCGTGCTGGTGTTGCATGACATCAACTTCGCCTCCTGCTATTCCGACACCATCATCGCGATGAAGGATGGGCGGGTGGCCTGCCAGGGCAGTCCCGTGGAGATCATCCGGCCCGAGATCCTGCGCAGCGTCTATGACATCGACATCGCCGTCCATGACATGGACGGCAACCGGATCGCTGTCTATTATTCGGCCAACGGCCAGGCAGCGCGGGAAACCGTTTCTGCCAGGAACGATCGGATCCATGAGGGTGCATTCACAGTGAGTTGAGGTCTCAGACTGCGGACGGCAAAGCCGGCCGGTTGAAGCATGCGCCAGGTTTTTTACGGCCAAGGGCTTCGCTGGCAGGACTCGGCCGGTGCGGCGCCGTCCGAAGTCTCGTCGGTTCAACCCATTTTGGACGCATCCGATCCACCAGACCACAGATTGTAACTGCTCAGGCAGGCGTACAGAAACCGGGTTTTTCTCGTGCGGGCATGGTTTTCGTCTGCGCAACGGCC
>JACSRL010000276.1 GCA_014879765.1 Anaerolinea sp.
CCGTATCGAGACCTACTGCCTTCGCCTTCGCTGGTCGAGTAGGCAGCCGTATCGAGACCTACTGCCTTCACATTCGCTGGTCGAGTAGGCAGCCGTATCGAGACCTACTGCCTTCACATTCGCGGGTCGAGTAGGCAGCCGTATCGAGACCTACTGCCTTCGCCTTCGCGGGTCGAGTAGGCAGCCGTATCGAGACCTACTGTTATCTATATCTCCAGCGCTGCCATGCTCGAGCGGATCAAGGCCGCGGACTTGTCCATAGCGGCCTTCTCTTCCTCGGTCAGCTCGATCTGGAGAATCTGCTCCACACCGTTGCGGCCCAGCTTGACCGGCACGCCAAAGCAGATGTCGTTCAGGCCATACTCCCCTTCCAGGTAGACGGAGCAGGGCAGGATCATCTTGCGATCCTTGAGAATGGCCTCCACCATCTGCATGGTCGATGAGCTGGGCGCGAAGAAGGCGCTGCCCTGCTTGAGCAGCGAGACGATCTCGCCGCCCCCCTTGCGGGTGCGGTCCATGATCGCCTCGACGCGTTCGGGGGGCAGCAGCTCGGTGATGGGAATGCCGGCCACGGTGGAATAACGGGCCAGCGGCACCATCTCATCGCCATGGCCGCCCAGCACGAAGGCGTGGATGTTCTCCACGCTGACGTTGAGCTCCATGCTGATGAAGGCGCGCATGCGGGCGCTGTCCAGCACGCCGGCCTGGCCGATGATGCGCTCGCGCGGCAGGCCGCTCACCTTGTACGCCAGATAGGTCATGGTGTCCAGCGGGTTGGTCACCAGGATGAAGATGGCGTTGGGGGAGTAGGCCACCACATTTTCGATCACGCTGCGGATGATCTTAGCGTTGACGCTGACCAGGTCCTCGCGCGTCATGCCCGGCTTGCGCGGCAGACCGGCTGTGATCACCACGATGTTCGAGTTGGCCGTGTCCTTGTAGTCGTTGGTGCCGATGATGCGCAGGTCATAGCCTTCTACCGGGCCGGCTTGCAGCAGGTCCAGCGCCTTGCCCTGCGGCATGCCTTCGACGATGTCCATCAGCACCACATCGCCCAGCTCCTTGGACGCACACCAGTGGGCGGCCGTGGCGCCGACAAAGCCGGCGCCGACAATAGTTATCTTGTTACGCATTTGCAAAACCTCCAATAGCTTTGATGGTTGAATGTCACAGGGTGCGTGAAGCGTGATGCGTGATGAACTGTGCCGGACGCCGATTTGCGCCGTGTGAGCTTGCTTTAGCATGCTTCGCCGTGCCAGACGCCGATTTCAATCGGCGCCGGCGCGCCGGCTACGGGCGTGCAGCCATCATGGTCGTCGAACGATTCTCCAAATCGCTCACCGTAGAACGATCTTCTAAATCGTTCACGGGCGCCGGCGCGCTCTCCCGCTGGGCGAGCTCGATGCCATCGGCGGCCAGCACAGGAACCAGGGCCGCAATGGCGCATTCCAGCATGGACAGATCCGGCTCACGGGTGGTCAAACGCTGCAAGCCCAGGCCGGGCGCGATCAGCGCCCTGACCACCGGGCTGCTCAGATGGCGGGCCGAGTAGCGCAGGAACTCGTAGCTGATGCCGGCCACCACTGGGATCAACAACAGCCGCGAGAGCAGCCGCAGCACCAGACTCAGCGGCCCTTCGATGGAGTTGAAGTTCAGCGGCGCAAAAAGGATCATGCTCAGCACCAGGACGATCAGCAAAAAGCTGGTGCCGCAGCGGGGGTGCTGCACCGAGAACTCGGCGACGCGCTCAGGCGTCAGCGGCGCGCCCGCCTCGTAGGCGTTGATGGTCTTGTGCTCGGCGCCGTGGTACTGGAACACCCGTCGGATGTCCGGCATGCGGCCGATGAGCACCAGGTAGAGCACAAAGAGGGCCAGGCGCAGCAGACCCTCGAAGAAAGCGCCGGTCCAGGCCGGCAGGTTGAACAGATGCTCAGCCCATTTGGCCACAGCCGCCGGCGCCAGGATGAAGATGCCGACCGAGACGGCCAGCGACAGGGCCACCGTGGCCCAGACCGCCGGCCCGGTGAACTTGACATCTTCCTCCTCGCTCATGGCCACATCGGCCGACCACATCAGGGCGCGCGTGCCCAGCACCAGGGCATCCCAGAGCATGCTGATGCCGCGCACAAAGGGCCACTTGGCCCAGGGCTTGGTGTAGACGGCCGCGGTCAGCGGCTCCTGATGCACCACGATCGCGCCCTTGGGATCGCGCACTGCCACGGCTGCATACTTGCCGCCGCGCATCATAACCCCTTCCAGCACTGCCTGTCCGCCATAGAAAAACTCGCTCATTCGTCAACTCCGTCACAAGGTTAGCGTCATTGTACCTGAGAGCAAAGCTGGTGTCAACAAAGCCGGCAGTCTGAACAGCCGCTGCCCTTTGCGGTCATTGCCTCTTGGCGTGGGACCAAAATCGTGAATCGTTGAAATGTAACGCTTCAGCCATAGGCGCCAGGCACTTCCAACAAAACCCGGTTTCTAATGCCGAGCCTGAACAGGTACGTTGAAATTAGGAATTCTGGCATCCATAAAGCATACTAAAAGCACACGAACGGACAGTGAAAGGATCTGGATGAGATGGACAGCGCAAGATACGACATCGGCATGGTCGGCCTGGGCGTCATGGGGCAGAACCTGGTGCTCAACATGGCCGACCACGGCTTCGCGGTGGCCGGGTTCGACAAGGACGCGGCCAAGGCGCAGGCGCTGCGCGACGCGGCCGGCGAGCGGCCAGTGGCCGCGGCCACCAGCCTGGCTGAGTTCATCGGCCTGCTGCGCACGCCGCGCGCGATCATGATGCTGGTGCCGGCCGGCCCGCCGGTGGACAGCGTGATCCACGACCTGCTGCCGCACCTGCAGGCCGGCGACCTGATCATCGACGGCGGCAACTCGCACTATGTGGACACCGATGCACGCGCCAGGGCGCTGGCCGCCCAGGGGATCGCTTACCTCGGCGTGGGGGTGTCGGGCGGCGAGCATGGCGCACGCCACGGCCCAAGCCTGATGCCCGGCGGGTCGCCGGCGGCCTACGAACGGGTGCGCCTCGTGCTGGAGGCTGTGGCCGCGCACGTCGGCGATGCGCCGTGCGTCACCTACCTGGGCCCCGGCTCGGCCGGCCACTACGTCAAGATGGTACACAACGGCATCGAGTACGCGCTGATGCAGCTCATCGCCGAGAGCTACGACCTGCTGAAGCGCGGCCTGGGGCTGAACAACGCGGAGCTGGCCACGGTCTTTGCCGGCTGGAACGCCGGCGAGCTGAACGGCTACCTGATGGAGATCACGGCGCAGATCTTCGCCCACGTCGACCAGCGCACCGGCAAGACCCTGGTCGACGAGATCCTGGACGAGGCGCGCCAGAAGGGCACCGGCATGTGGACGTCACAGGACGCCATGAGCCTGCAAGCGCCGGTCCCCACCATCGACGCCGCGGTGGCGCAGCGCGACCTGTCGGGCTTCAAGGCGGAACGCGAAGCGGCCAGCCACGTGCTGGCCGGGCCTGCGGCGCGCTTCACCGGCGACCGGGATGCCTTCCTGGCCAGCCTGGGCGACGCGCTCTACGCGGCCACCATCGTGGCCTACGGCCAGGGGATGGCCTTGCTGCACGTGGCTTCGCAGGCCAGGGGCTACGCGCTGCACCTGGCCGACGTGGCGCGCATCTGGCGCGGCGGCTGCATCATCCGCGCCGCACTGCTGGAGCGGATCCTGGCCGCGTACGACCGCCAGCCCGACCTGCCCAACCTGCTGCTGGACCCCGAGCTGGGCGCGGTGGTCGCCGGGCGCCAGGGAGACCTGCGCGCCGTGGTCACGACCGGGGTCGCCCTGGGCATCCCGCTGCCGGGCTTTATGTCGGCGCTGGCCTACTTCGACAGCTATCGCAGCGCCTGGCTGCCGGCCAACCTGATCCAGGCGCAGCGCGACTACTTCGGCGCGCACACCTACGAGCGCATCGACAGCCAAGGGGTCTTCCACACGCAGTGGGAGCAGGAGTGAGGGGAGCGCACCCATGGAAAGTCACAATCGTCCTGCCGCGACCATCCTGGTCATCTTCGGCGCCGCCGGCGACCTGACCTGGCGCAAGCTGGGGCCGGCGCTCTACAACCTGTTCGTGGATGGCTGGCTGCCGGAGCAGACCGCGATCCTGGGCGTGGACGGCAAGGCGCTGAGCGACGAGGCCTTCCGCGACCGGCTGCACGACGGCATCGACCACTTCTCGCGCCGCGGCCCGGCCGACGCCGCGCGTTGGGCCGCGATGGCCGGCGCCTGCTCCTTCCTGGCCGGCGATTTCGGCGATTCGCAGCTCTATGCCGGCCTCGCGACGGCCCTGGCCCAGCAGGAGCAGGCCTGGGGCGGGCCGGCGAACCGGGTCTTCTACCTGGCGACGCCGCCCACCGTGGTCGCGCGGGTGGCCGATGGCCTGGCGCAGGCCGGGCTGGCGCGCGCGGCCGCCCACACCCGCATCGTGGTCGAAAAGCCCTTCGGCCACGACCTGGACTCGGCGCAGGCGCTGAACCGCACCCTGTTGGAGGCCTTCGACGAGGAGCAGATCTACCGCATCGATCACTACCTGGGCAAGGAAACGGTGCAGAACATCCTGGCCTTTCGTTTTGCCAACGCGCTTTTCGAGCCGGTGTGGGA
>JACSRL010000025.1 GCA_014879765.1 Anaerolinea sp.
GGGCCAAACGTTGGTTGAGTAGCCTTCTGAGGCGTATCGAAACCAACGTTTGGCCCGCCGGCTGAGCAGCTACCGTCTTTCATCTGTTACGTCACTTCCGTCAAGGCGGGAGTATGGCAGGTCAGCGCGAAGATCCGGTGGGGAACGCTGAGGGGATCGGCGGGGAACTGGCTGCTGAGCGCAGCCACCAGCGCGGCGTCGAAGTGGGCGGAGGGCAGCCCGGTCGCTTCCGCCGCGGCCAGCAGATAGCTGACCTGCACGCCGGCCTGCCGGTCCAGCTCGGCGGCCTGCGCCAGCTGCGGCGCGGCCACGTCGACCCCGGTGACGTGACAGCCCTGGAGGGCGAAGCCGCGCGCCAGCGTGCCGGTTCCCGTGCCCAGGTCCAGCACGCGCTGGCCGGGCAGGCCGATGCCGGCCGTCGCCAGCCGTTGAAAGAGTGAGGGGGGAAAGCCGGCCCAGTGGCGGGCGTAGTCTTCCGAGGTCTTGCCAAAATCGACTTGCATGGCTACCGGTCCCGATGCAGGTTGACCACATCGCGCAGCATGGCCGCGGCCGTGCCTGTCGGGCCGCGCTCGTCGATGCTGATGAAAATCGACTCGAACAGGTCGGACTCGAAAAGAACGCCCATCTGCCAGCCGTCCACCTGGGCCAGCTTGTGCGTCGCTGGCAGGGCAACAGGCTGAACGCTGAGATCGTAGCCGCCGCTGCGCCGCTCGGCCACGCCCAACAGCCGCCAGACTCCCCCTCCCTCGAGGGAGGGGCCAGGGGAGGGTGAAAGGGCGCGAATGCCCGTCACCGGATGCACATCGCGCACGGTGGCTGAGAAGCCCAGCACCGCGTTGGCCACGATGGTCAGCTTGTTGGCCGTGTCCCAGCCGTCCACGTCCAGCGTGGGGTTGGTCTCGGCGATGCCGCGGCGCTGCGCCTCGGCCAGGGCTGCGGCGTAGCTGTCGCCGGCCGCCATCTGGCTCAGGATGTAGTTGCTGGTGCTGTTGAAGACCCCCACGACGCGCTGCACCTGGGCGGCCACCAGATCGCGCTCGCCGACGTTGATCACCGGCAGCCCGCCGCAAACGGTGGCTGAAAAAGCCAGCCGGCCGCCATGTGCGGCCGCAGCGACGCGCAGAAGCTGATAGTGCAGCGCCAGCGGCGCCTTGTTGGCCAGCACCACATCCAGGCCCCGCTCCAACGCGGCCAGCACATAGCTCAGGCTGGGCTGGGCGTCGGCCAGGTTGACCGGCGAGGCCTCCATGAGCACGTGGGCGTCCAGTTGCGCCAGCAGGTCCAGCGCGCTGGCGTCGGCTGCGCCGCCGGGAAAGGCGGCCACGCTGGCGCCGCTGAGCTTATGGGCCAGCAGCGCGGCCGGGTCCAGCCCGGCCGGATCAGCCGCCGCGCCCTGGCTGTCGGCGGCCCCCACCACCCGCAGACGCAGGCCGTAGCGTTGCGCCAGCAGCGCGCCGCGCGTGGTCGCCAGGTGCAGGAACTGCCGGTGTACGTTGCCCAGGCCCACCAGAATCAGGTCGATCGTTTGCAGGGAGCTCATGCCTGTTCCTCGCGCTCCGCGGCTGTCAGGAGTGTCGCCGGATCGGAAGTCTCATCAGGGCGCGCGCCGGTCTCGGCCGGCGCGGGGGAATTGCCGCGCGGCCTCAGCAGGCGTTTGAAACGGGCCAGCCAGCCTTCCAGCGGCTCGACCACGGCCAGGGTGATCGGCGGCTCGCTCAGCGGGTCCTGGTCCGTGATCTTGGCGTGGGCATAGAGGCCCAGCACCTTGAGCGAGGCCAGAACTGGCGCGGCCAGGAAGGCGCCCAGCACGCCGGCAAAGCTGGCGCCCACCACCACCCCCACCAACACAAAGAGGGGATGCAGGTTCAGGCTCTGGCCCATGATGCGCGGCACCAGGAAATTGTTCTCGATCTGCTGGATCAGCACGTAGACCCCGACCACGATCAAGGCAAAGACCAGGTTGCTCACCGGCAAGGTGTTGGAGCCTTGCACCAGCGCCACCAGCACGGCCGGGATCAGCGCCAGCACCGGCCCCAGGTTGGGGATGACCTCCAGCACGCCGGCTAGGATGCCCAGTACCAGGGCGCCGGGCAGGCCCAACAGCGATGTGGCGACGAAGACGATGGCGCCGACCACCAGCGCCAGCAAAAGCTGGCCGCGGAAGAAGCTTTTCCACACCAAATCCAGGCGCCGGCCCAGCTCGATCATCTCTGGCTGATATTCCGGCAGTATCATCTGCTGCAACCAACTCCCCGCGCGCCGGCCATCCTTGGTCAGGAAAAAGATCAGAACTGCCAATAAAAGGGTGCTGAAGGCGGCAGAAACGACGCTAGAGGCGATGCCGGCCGCGGTTTCGACGATGCCGCCGGCCGTGCGCAGGCCGGTCAGAGTATATTCCAGCAGCGCGCTCAGGCTGGGCAGCCGGAACTGGCTCATGGCTTCTTCCGTCGAACTCTGCATCTCTTCCAGGGTGGCGGCCAGATCCAGCGTCAAACCCCCCAGGCTGATGGTCGGCTGCCTCTCGATGATGTCGGTGGTCCACTGGTCGAGCTCCTCGGGCAGTTGGATCAGCACATCGATGATCGAGCGCACGCCGTTGACCGTGGGCGGCGTCAGGAGCACCGGCAGCAGCGCCAGGAGCACGATCAAGAGCAACAAGCAAAGCGCCGTGCCCAGGCCGCGCGGCAGCCGATGGCGCTCCAGCCAGCCCACGGCCGGCTGCAGGATGTAGGCGATCACGGCGGCCAGCGCGATCAGGGGGATGACATTGCGCGCCAGATAGGCCAACGCCACGATGACCAGCAAAGCGATCACCGTGACCAGGAACTTGGTGTCACGATTCCATCGGACGGACGCGCCAGAATTGTTCATCGGTGTCATCGTCTCGCAAGCCAGCTTCAGCCCAGACGCCGTTCAGACGCCGGGGATTTCGGGTTGGGCGTTAGAAACCGGGTTTTTGTCTCGCAGACCAAGATCATGGCGCCATGAAAGGCCGTTGCGAAGACGAAAACCATGGACGCACGAGAAAAAACCCGGTTTCTGAACGACTGGCTGAGCAGTTATTCAGGTTGATTATATCCAGAGCCGCGCGAAAAGCCAGCGCTGCCCGCGCACTCATGCCCGGCGCGGCGCCAGCCAACGCAACACCGGCTGCGGCGCGTGGTCAGCCAGGAAATGCCACCAGGGCATGGGATTGGGCGCGGCGGCGGGGTCATGCAGATTCAGCAGCATGGCCACCTCGTCGCAGCGATGGAACTTGGTGCAGTAGACGCATTCGCTCCAGATCTTGGGCGTCAGGTTCCAGCGATCGACGATCTGAAAGCCCTGGCGCTGGAAGAAGTTGGGCCGCAGCGTCAACGCGCAGACCTGATCCAGCCCGCGCTGGCGGGCCAGATCCAGCAGAACGCCCACGATCTGGCCGCCCACGCCGCGGCCATGCACGTCGGCGGCCACCGCCAGCGAGCGCACCTCGGCCAGCGTCGGGGTCAGCTCGATCAGAGAGCCGCAGCCGACCACGCGTCCATCCTCGTCGGCCACGCGAAAATCCTCCAGCGCCAACAGCACCTGCGCCGCGCTGCGCGGCAGCATCAGGTTCTGGGCTGCAAAGCCGCTGACCAGGGTCGAAATGGCCGGGGCATCGGCTTCGGTGATGGGGCGAATGACGATGGCCATGGCTACCACTCTACCAGTATACTTCGCAGCCGCTCCACGACCAGATCGATCTCGTCGCGGTCGATGATCAAGGGCGGGGCCAGACGCAGGACGTTGGGGCCGGCGCCGACCAGCAGCAGGCCCTGCCGGTAGCCCGCGCTGACCACCTCGGCCGCGGGAATGTCCAGCTCCAGGCCGGCCAGCAGCCCGACGCCGCGCACATCCAGGATGTGCGGGCTGTTCAGCTCGGCCAGCCGCTGGCGCAGGTAGTCGCCGTTGGCATGCACTGCCTGCAAGAAGGCGGGCTGGCTGATCTTCTGCACCAGGGCCGCGGCTACGGCCGACACCAGCGGCCCGCCGGCGAAGGTGCTGGCATGGTCGAAGGGGTGGATCGCATCGGCCACGGCCTGGGTCATCAACACCGCGCCCATGGGCAGGCCGCCGGCCAGCGGCTTGGCCGCGGTCAGCATGTCCGGCGTCACGCCGTAGCCCTGATAGGCCCACAGCGCGCCGCTGCGTCCCAGTCCGCACTGCACCTCGTCGAAGATCAGCAGCGCGTCGTGCCGGTCGCACAGCGCGCGCAGCCCGGCCAGGAACTCCGGCGTGGCCGGATGCACCCCGCCCTCCCCCTGGATCGGCTCGACGATCACCGCGCACACGTCGTCGTCGATGGCCGCCGCGGCCGAGGCCAGGTCGTTGAAGGCCGCAAAGCGCACGCCAGGCATCAGCGGCTCGAAAGGCTGCTGGTACTTGGGCCGGTCCGTGGCCGCCAGCGAGCCAAACAGCCGCCCATGAAAGCCGCCGCTGAAGGCGACGATATGATATTTCGTAAAGCTCAGGCCGGTCTCCGACCGTGCCTCCCCGCCGCTCGGGCCGGTCTCCGACCGTGCCTCCCCACTGCTCGGGCCGGTCTCCGACCGTGCCTCCTCACTGCTCGGGCCGGTCTCCGACCGTGCCTCCTCAC
>JACSRL010000024.1 GCA_014879765.1 Anaerolinea sp.
CTCGGGCCGGTCTCCTGACCGAGCCCGCTACTGGCTGCTCGGGCCGGTCTCCTGACCGAGCCCGCTACTTTCATCCACGATCTGTGCGCCAAGCACATGGACGTCCGTCAGAGGCTTTTGCTATTGAACGACAGGCTTAGTCCTTTTAACTTGACCTATTATAGCGCAAATGATTAGATATGTCAAGTACCAATTTTATGTCATCTTGATTTCGTGCCCACCCATCGCACCATCGCCAGCCAGCCGGCCATCCAGCCCCAGCTCACCCGCGATCCCTTGCAGCGCCGCCAGCACAAAGCCGATGTGCTCATCCAGCGGCTCGCCCAGCTCAGCCGTGAAGGCCTCGATCTCGGCGCGGTCGATGGCCGCCGCGAATGCCCGATCCTTCCACTTCTTGCGCACCGACTTCACCGTCACGTCGGCCAGGTTTTTGCTGGGACGCACGTAGCCCACCGCCATGATCAGCCCGGTCAACTCGTCCACGGCGACCAGCGCGCGGTCCATGGGGCTGACGCGCGCGATGCCCAGGTAGGGCGCATGCCCCTCCACGGCCTGGATCAGCGCCGGCGGATAGTCCAGCTCACGAAAGAGGCGCAGGCTGCTGCGGGGGTGGCCATGGACGGGGTCATTCATGTCGGGAAAGCGTTCGAAATCCAGGTCATGCACCAGACCGGTGATGCCCCACAGCGCCTCATCCTCCCCATACTTGCGGGCGTAGGCGCGCATCGCGGCCTCGACGGCCAGCATGTGTTTGCGCAGGCTGTCGCTCTGCACCCACTGGCAGAGCAGATTCCAGGCTTGATCGCGCGTTGGCAAGGGCATGATGACAATGATCCTCCTGAATGTTGGAATAATGGCGCCATTCTAGCACCACCGCCCGAATTACACAAGCACGTCAGTTTGGCCCCTGGAACAAATGTTCGTATAATAGATCAAAGACTTCGCAACTCTCGCAGTTGAGGTGATGCCCGTGTTGATCCACACCACCCCTGATCTGTACCAAAAAGTGACCCTGCTGGGCGGCCAGGCGCAGTACGATCTGTGCGAGGCCCAGGGCCAGCCGACGCCCCTGCCCGCGGCCGAATCATCCGCGCCGCCAACGCCTGACGTGAGCGATTCCGTGGCCACGGTGATCGGCCAGGGAGGACGGCCGGTGCCGCTGTTGCGCATCCTTCAGACCAGCGCCTGCGAGAAGAATTGCTACTACTGTCCCTTCCGCGCCGGTCGGCGGCTGCGCCGCAACACCCTGACCCCCGATGAGCTGGCCAGCGCCTTCGATCAGATGCAGCGCAAAAGCCTGGTCGAAGGGCTCTTCCTCAGCTCCGGCATCATCGGCACAGAGCGGACCATGGATCGCATGTTGGCCACGGTGGAACTGGTGCGCCAGAAATACCAGTGGCGGGGCTACATCCATCTCAAGCTCCTGCCCAACGCCGAGGAGGCGCAGATCGAACGCGCCGCGCTGCTGGCCGACCGGCTGTCGGTCAACCTGGAGGCGCCCAATGAAGCCCGCCTGGCGCGGCTGGCCCCCAAAAAGGACTTCGACCACGGCCTGATCGAGCCATTGCAGCGCGCCTGGGCCATCGTGCAGCGGCTGCGCCGCCAGGGACGCGCCGTGGCCAGCGCCGGCGCGGTGACTCAATTTGTGGTTGGCCCCGCGGGCGAAAGCGATCAGGAGCTTCTGGCCGCCAGCCAGCGGCTCTATCGCCAGGTGGGCCTGCGCCGCGCCTACTACTCAGCCTTCAACCCCATCGACGACACGCCGCTCCAGGAGGAAGCGCCGACGCCGCCCCTGCGCCAGCATCGCCTCTACCAGGCCGATTTCATGCTGCGCCAGTATGGCTTCGACGTGGCGGAGCTGCCCTTCGACAGCCAGGGCAATCTGCCCGACCAGCGCGATCCCAAGCTGGCATGGGCGGCCCAGCACCCTGAGTTCTTCCCGGTAGAGATCAACCGCGCCCCCCAGGCGTTGTTGCTGCGCGTGCCGGGCATCGGGCCAACCGGCGCGGCGGCCATCATGCAGGCGCGGCGCGGCAGCCGCTTGCGCTCCCTGGCCGACTTGCAGCGGCTGGGCGTGCGCAGCCAGCAGGCAGCCCCTTACGTCTTGTTCGACGGACGCGCGCCCAGCCACCAACTGCACCTGTTTCGCGACCTGTGAACTGCGGCCGCGGCCCTTTTCGCAAGCCAAAGGGCCATGCTATAATGCGGGCCGTCGGTCTGAACCGCTGCGCGCCCGGCCCGATCAAGACCGGGGCTGCGCAAACCCTGATCCCGCCGAAAAGAGGTGCTCTGTGCCCGCCAAGATCTTCTCCCTGGATGGCGAAACCCTGGGTATCGACCACGTGGTCGCGATTGCCCGCGCCCAGCCAGGCGATTACCTGTTTCAACTCACCCCCGACGCCCAGCGCCGCGTCGCCCGCGCCCGCCAGGCGGTGGAGGACTTCGTGGCGCAAGGCCGCGTGGTCTACGGCATCACCACCGGCTTCGGCGCCTTCTGCAACCGGGTGATCGATCCTGACCAGACCGCGCAGTTGCAGCGCAACATCGTCATGAGCCACGCCGTGGGCGTCGGGCGACCGCTGGAGACCGCCGTGGTGCGGGCGATGATGCTGATCCGGGCCAACACCCTGGCCAAGGGGCACTCTGGCTGCCGGCTGGCGGTGATCGATCTGCTGCTGCGCATGTTGGAGCGGGGCGTGCATCCGGTGATCCCGCGCCAGGGATCGCTGGGCGCCAGCGGCGATCTTGCCCCCCTGGCGCATATCGCCCTGGTATTAATCGGCCTGGGCGAGGCGGAGGTCGGCGGCCGGACCCTGCCCGGCGCCGCGGCGCTGGCCGAGGCAGGGCTGGCGCCGCTGGAGCTGCAGGCCAAGGAGGGACTGGCGCTGACCAACGGCACGACGTTGATGGCTGCGCTGGGCGCGCTGGCCGTGGTAGAGGCCGAAAACGTAGCCGCGGTGGCCGACATCGCCGGCTGCCTGAGCCTGGAGGCGCTGCACGGCACGCCAGCCGCCTTCGATGCTCGCCTGCAGGCCGTGCGGCCCCACCCGCGCGCCGTGGAGTGCGCGGCTGGCCTGCGCCGGCTGTTGGCCGGATCCACCTTCGTGCGCGACGTGAGCCTGGCGGCCGTGGTCAACGACGACGGCGGCGTCTCCGAGCCACAGGATCCCTACACCCTGCGCTGCATTCCCCAGGTACACGGCGCGTGCCACGACGCGGTCAAATACGCCCGCTGGGTGGTGGAGATCGAGCTGAACGCGGCCACTGACAACCCGTTGATCTTCATCGACGAGGAGACCGGCCAGGTGGATGTGATCAGCGGCGGCAATTTCCACGGCGAGCCGCTGGCCATCGCCTTCGACTACCTGGGGCTGGCCATCGCCGAGCTGGGCAACATGGCCGAGCGGCGGCTGACCCGGCTGACCGACGGCGCCAGCAACCGTCACGTGCTGCCCGATTTCCTGACCAAAGCAGGAGGGCTGAACAGCGGTCTGATGCTGGTGCAGTACACCGCGGCCGCGCTGGCCTCGGAAAACAAGTCGCTGGTTCATCCCGCCAGCGCCGACACCATCCCCACCAGCGCCAACTGGGAAGATCACGTCAGCAATGGGCCGATTGCCGCGCGGCAAGCCCGCCGGGTGTTGCGCAACGTCGAGACGATCCTGGCCATCGAACTGCTGGCCGCGGCCCAGGGCGTTGACTTCCGGCGTGAGGTGATGCCAGGCGCCGAGCTGGGCGCGGGCACAGCCAAGGCCTACGCCATGATCCGCCAGCAGGCGCCTTTTTTGCATCAGGATGCCGTGCTCTATCCCTACATCGAAGCCCTGCGCACTCTGGTAGCCAGCGGCGCGCTCAAAGCCGCGGTGCTGGACTGACAGACCCTGCCCCCTCTCTTTTTCTCAAGTCCGCCTAAGCTGCCGCTAATCCCCCCTTAAGGAAAGGGGGCTATACTGTGCCTAGTCGTTCGGTAAAGACGAATGATGCTCCTTCCTTCCTCCTTGCGGGGCGGCAGATTGGGACGGTCTGCCGCCCTTCCCTTTTTTCTGGCGTTTGACAGGTTTTGTGTGGGATGTGGTTCTGGCTATAATCGCAGAGGATGTCAGAAGCTGCCAATCTTGCGAAAAGGTTGGCAGTGGCTTTAGAAACTGGGTTTTTGTTGCGCAGACGAAAGCCATGCCGCACGAGAAAAACCCGGTTTCTGAACGACCAACTCTTAGAATCACAAAACCAGGAGACCTCCATGACCACAGAACCCAGCGCTTCCCCATTGGCCGCCGATGTTCAAACCTTGAAGTCGGAGATGAAGATCCTGCGGGAGCTGATCGAAAAGATGCAGGAGCGTCTGGCCCAGATCGAGGACGAGCTGACCGCCTTGCGCAACCTCTTTTAGACCTGACGCTGTACCCACACCAGCCGACAGCGCTTTTCGTCACCCTGCGCCAGCAAGGCTGAATGGCCCTGCTGGCACACGCGTTTGACGTCTCACATAGAACAGCGTACAATCCCAACTATGGATACGACAGCCGTTCGTAACTGCTCAGCCGGCGGGTGCGAACACGTGATTTCGATACGGCAGCCTACTCAATCCACGTGTTC
>JACSRL010000087.1 GCA_014879765.1 Anaerolinea sp.
CTGCGGGGCCTTCGTTCGCTCAGCCTGGGATTTCCAATCCCTGGCCCGCCTCTGCTCCGCCAGGCCCTGAGGGGCCTTCGTTCGCTCAGCCAGGGATTTCAATCCCTGGCCCGCCTCAGGCCGCCAGCTCCTCGGCCAGGTGGCAGGCGACGCGATGCTCCACGCCGTCGCTGATTTCCAGCACGCGCAGGGGGGGATCCTCCTGCCGGCAGATCTCCTTGGCGAAGACGCAGCGCGGGTTGAAACGGCAGCCGGCCGGCGGATTGGCCGGGCTGGGCACGTCCCCTTCCAGGATGATGCGCCGGCGCTGCCGCTCCAGCTTCGGGTTGGCCACCGGCACCGCCGACATCAGCGCCCGCGTGTAGGGGTGCATCGGCCGGTCGAAGACCGCGTCCCGGCTGCCCAGCTCCACCACCTTGCCCAGGTACATGACCGCCACCCGGTCGCTGATGTAGCGCACCATCGAAAGGTCGTGCGAGATCATCAGGTAGGTCAGGCCGAGCTGCGCCTTGAGGTCGCCCATCAGGTTGACCACCTGCGCCTGGATCGACACGTCCAGCGCGGAAATAGGCTCGTCGGCGACGATGAAGGCGGGCGAGGTGGCCAGGGCACGGGCCAGACCGACGCGCTGGCGCTGGCCGCCGGAAAATTCGTGCGGATAGCGGTTGATGAAGGCCGGGTTGAGCCCCACCAGGCGCAGCAGCTCCTGCACGCGCGCGGCCCGCTCGGCCGGCGCGCCGATCTGATGGACGCTCAACGGCTCGCCGACGATGGAGCCCACGGTCATGCGCGGGTTCAGGGAGGAATAGGGGTCCTGGAAGACCATCATCATGTGGCGGCGCATCTGGCGTATCTGCTGTTCCGGCAGGGTCGTGACCTCTTGCCCGCGGAAGCGCACGCTGCCCGCCGTGGCGGCTTGCAGCTTCAACATGGCCAAACCGGTGGTCGATTTGCCACAGCCGCTCTCGCCCACCAGTCCCAGCGTCTCGCCCTGGTACACGTCGAAGCTGACGTCGTCCACGGCGCGCACGGCGCCCACCTGGCGTCGCAGCAGCCCGCGGCGGATCGGGAAATGGACCTTCAGGTTCTTGACCTCGACCAACGTAGGCGTGGAGGATGGCGCACTGTTTGCGATGCTCATAGCTGTTCTCCAAAGTTGTGGATCTTGCGCAGCTCTTCGGCGCGCCAGCAGGCCGATGTATGGTTGGGCCCCACCGTTCGCAGCGGCGGCACCTCTTGCAGACAGCGATCGATGACGTAGGGACAGCGAGGGGCGAAGGGGCAGGCCGTGGCCGGCTTGCGCAGGTCAGGCGGCATCCCTTCGATGGAAGCCAGCCGCTCCTGGTTGCGCTGGTCCAGGCTGGGGATGGCGTGCAGCAGGCCCATGGTGTAGGGATGCGCCGGCTGCTCGTAGAGATCGTCCACCGGCGCCTGCTCGATGATGTAGCCGGAATACATGACGATCACCTTGTCCACCATGCCGGCCACCAGCGCCAGGTTGTGGCTGATCCAGATGATGGCCGTGTTCAGCCGCTGCTGCAACTCCTTGACCAGCTCGACGATCTGCGCCTGGATGGTGACATCCAGCGCGGTGGTCGGCTCGTCAGCGATCAGCAGGCTGGGGTTGCAGGTCAGCGCCATGGCGATCATGATGCGCTGCCGCTGCCCGCCGGAGAACTGGAAGGGATAGTCCTTGAGGCGTTCGGCCGCGTTGGGCAGCCCCACCAGCGAGAGCAGCTCGGCCGCGCGGGCGCGGGCCGCGGCCTTGTCCAGCCCCAGATGGGCCTGCAGCGGCTCCATCAACTGCTGGCCCACCGACAACACCGGGTTGAGCGAGGTCATGGGGTCCTGGAAGACCATCGCGATCTCGCCGCCGCGCACCGCGCGCATCTCGGCGGCCGACAGCTTGAGCAGATCGCGGCCCTTGAAGAGCACCTCGCCCCCCTCCACCCGACCGGGCGGGAAGCGAATCAAACCCATGATCGACATGACGCCGACCGATTTTCCTGAGCCGCTCTCGCCGACGATAGCCAGCGATTCGCCTTCCTCCAGCGTGTACGAGATGCCGTTGACCGCGTGGATGGTGGCGCCGTCCGAGTAGAAACGGGTGACGAGATCTTTAACCTCAAGCAAGTGCGTCATTGCATGCGTCCCTAATGTTGTGTTAGTTGCTGGAAAGGATGGGGAGGGGGGTGTGGTCGGTGGAACCGTTGCCCTGGCTGTGCTCGATCGCTTTGGCCAGACGGTCCTCCAGTTTGTTGAAATGCTGGCGCATGCGCTGGGCGGCCAGGGCAGCGTCCCGGGCGCGGATGGCGTGCAGCAGCTCGCGGTGGACCTGGACCGTGGCGAGGGGGTCGCGGTCGGCGCCGATCTTCTCCACCGCCAGCGAATGGTAGATCACCCAAAAAATGTCGATCAGGCGGATCAGCGATTCGTTGTCCAGGGGGGTGTACAACATGCGGTGGAAGCTGCGATCGTCGTCCGACACATCCTCGCCGCGCGTCGCCTTGGCTTGCCACTGGTCCAACAGGGCAGCCACCTCGTCCAGCGCGGCGTCGCTCAGCTTGTCGACCGCGTCGGCCACCGCCGCCACCTCCAGCCAGACCCGGATCTGCAGAATTTCGGCGGCCCGGATAGGATCGTAGACCAGACCATAGGAGAGAAGATCGAAAATGGGATCGAAATTGAAGGCCCGCACCCGCACGCCGTCGCCGTGGCGCACCTCGATGATGCCCAGCGATTCCAGCGATTTGATGGCCTCGCGCACCGAGCCGCGGCTGACGCCCAGATCGCTGGCCAACTGCCCCTCCGGCGGCAACAGGTCGCCCTCCTCCAACCGGTTGACGGTGATGTACTGCTTGATTTGATCTTGGATCACCCGGTTCAACATCGGGCCACGGGGGAGCTTTTCCATGTCACGCTGCTTTGCGAAAACGAAGGTCAACCGTGAAAATCATCAGATATCAGATGTCGGATATCTGATGATAGAATATCACAGATGCGAGCATTTGTCAAGAGGGAATTTGCGGGAAATCTGCCGGCCAACTCGCATCTGCGATCCCCAGGGCGTCCCGTCCGGCCCTGGCGGCGAACCGTGTTTGGCGCCAGATCGTGGTCAAGCCCAAGGCGCCAATTGATTCCTTCTGCTTTGACAAAGCTATCAATAGTGGTATCATTGCGCCATGACCCGGATCGAAACTCTTTACGCAGAAATGCGACGCAACCCCAAGGGCGTCCGTTTTCGTGATCTGTGCCAGGTATGTGACTTCTATTTCGGCGCGCCACGGCAAACAAGCGGCAGCCATCGTATCTACAAAACGCCCTGGCCAGGTGATCCGAGAGTCAATATCCAGGATCACCACGGTATGGCTAAATCTTATGGGTGTATTCAAAACTGGTTGAGATGCACCGTAGGGGCGGGGTGACCCCGCCCCTACTTCAACCCATTCTGAATGCACCCAAACCTTATCAGGTGCGTCAAGTTCTTCAAGCCATCGAAAGACTCGAGACAGACCATAATTCTGACAGATGATCGTTACACCTATCGCGTTACCTGGTCGGAGGAAGATCAGGAGTACGTTGGCCTGTGCATCGAATTCCCCAGCCTGAGCTGGCTTGCCCCGTCGCCGGAGGAGGCGCTGGCCGGGATCCGATCCGTGATGGCCGCCACCGTCGCGGACATGGAGGAGAATCACGAGCCCATCCCGCAGCCGCTGGCGACCAGGCGCTATAGCGGCCGCTTCATGGTGCGGGTTCCCCCTGAACTGCATCGTCGCCTCGCCCTGGAAGCCGCCGAGGCCAGCGTCAGTCTCAACCGGCTGGTCAGTGCAAAACTGACGCACACGACTCCCCCCCATCTCAACGGTTGAGAAACGCTCCTGACAACTGTCAGAAACCGGGTTCTTGCTGTGGCAAGAACCCGGTTTCATTCACCCATCGCTCAGGGCAGGTCGAAGCCATCGTTGGCGATTGCGTCCCGATACCAGAGGGCGCTGTCCTTGGGCAGCCGCTGCTGCGTGGCATAGTCCACCCAGACCATGCCGAAGCGCTGCGAGTAGCCGAACGACCACTCGAAGTTGTCCATCAGCGACCAGACGAAATAGCCAGCCATCGGCACGCCGGCGTCCATGGCCCGCCGCACCTCTGCCAGGTGGTCGCGGATGTAGTCCAGCCGGCGCTGATCGGCGATGCGCCCGCGCTCGTCGGGGCCGTCGGAGTAGCTGGCGCCGTTCTCGGTGACGATGATGCTGGCCGGCCGGTAGTCGAAGTGCAGCCGGCAGAGCAGATTGTAGAACCCAGGTGGGTAGACCTCCCACCCCATCTCGGTGTGTTCGTTGCCCTCAGCCGAGATGGCCGGCGGCAGGTTGTCCAACGCCTGGTCATCGCGCGCGATGGTGCGGCTGTAGTAGTTGACGCCCATGAAGTCAGTGGGCACGGCGATGGCATCCAGGTCGCCCGGCTGCACGAAGTCGAACGCCACGTCGAACTCGTCGCGCAGACGCTCGACCACGTCGGCCGGATAGCCGCGGTGATAGAGGGGATCCAGGAAGATGCGGTTGCGGATGCCATCCTCGCGGGCCGCTTCCCGCAGGTC
>JACSRL010000324.1 GCA_014879765.1 Anaerolinea sp.
CAGGCGCTGGGGAGTATGCAGGGATTGGAAATCCCTGGCTGACAGTGCGAAGCGCCCTCAGGCGCTGGGAAGCTTTTTTTAGCCGCTGAGGCGGCTTTGTAGGTTCTGCCGGTGAACTTGTTCACCGGGCCTGCTCCCCTGCCGGCGCAGCGCCAGGTTCTCGTAGCGCAGTTGATAGCTGCCCAGTTCAATGGTGTCGCCGTCGGCCAGCGCATGCTGCTTGCCCACTGGCTGGCCGTTGACCCGTACAGCAGCCTGTGGCGTCAGATCGAACAACAGCGGGCTGCTGCCGGCATCAACAGGGCTGCGAATGAGTGCTGCCTGAGCCGGCGCCAGCGGGTCGTTCGGCAACGACACCTCGCAGCGCCTGCCGCTGCCCAGCGTCGCTGACCGGCGCGTTTGGGCGCTCAGGTCCCAACTCTGCCCCACGGTTTGACCGGCCGGGCTGCGGGTCACTCGTAGTACGCCAACCAGGAGCGGCCGGCGGCTCCGCCGTCGCAATCCTCCGCCCACCACACCGATGGCCGCCAGACCCAATCCAGCCCCGGCTAGCCAGCCCCAGACCGCGCCCCGTCGAGCCGCCGCAAACATCACCTGCTGCTGCACGTCCAGACGCACGCCCCGGCCCACTTCACTGTGGCCGGTCACGGTCACGGTGTAGGCGCCTGTCGTCTCAAGCGGTCCGGTCAGACCGCGCCAGACGATGAGGCCTGCGTCGTCGGCGTCTACAGTCCTTGTCAACGCGATGGATGCCGGCTCGACCAGATCGCCCCCCGCCAGACTTGCCCTGACGCTCTCCGGTTGCACGTGCGTCGCATGGATCACCAGAGTCGCCGGTTGACCCAGCGCAAAAGAAACGCCAGACTGTGGCTGTACGATCTCCAGCCGCGGCGCGGGAACGGCCAGCGCTGTGGCCGTGGCGGTCGGCGACGGCGTCGCTGTGTTCGTGGGCGAGGGGATAGCCGAGGCCGTAGGGCTGGCCGTCACTGTGGGCGTGGCAGTCCGGCTGGGGCTGGCTGTGGCCGTGGGTGGCGCGGGCGCCATTTGGTAGTCCAGCCATACCGCCACCGCGCCATTGCCGGCAACCTGCACTTGCCACGATCCCGCTGCTGGCCGGTCGATGGACCAGGTCTCGTACCGGCTGGCCAACTGGCCGCTGTAGCGCACGCCAGGCGCGTCAGCCGTCAAGACCTGGCCGTTGGGCTGCATCAGGGTCACTGCCAGATCTGGCGCGCTCTTGTGGATGACGAAGGTTGCCGTCTGCCAGTCGTCCCCCACATCTACAGCGGTTTCCAGGCTCTCCCGCACCGTCTGCTGCACGACCATGCCCTGGCTGTTGCTGCGATGGAGCTGCGCCGCGATGTCGTGGTAGATGGCCGCCAGATCCTGGCTGGAGCGGGCTTCGTGGAAGAATACGCCGCGACCGGCCGCGGCTAACTCGATCCACAGCGGTCGGTAGACGTCACGGGTCACTGGGTCGGCGTCGCTGGCGGCATTGCCTAGCAGGACGGTGTGGAAGACGGCTCCCTGGTCGGTGAAGGCATCGATGTCCAGGCGCAGTTCGTCCAGGTAAGCCTGCGCGGCTGCCGGCGTGTCAAGCGTTTCGGTCTGCGGCCGGCCGTCGGTGAACAGCACCACAGCCTTGGCCCGGTCCGGCGCGGCCCGCTCGCTTTGGTAAAGCTCCTGATAGGCCAGCGCCAGCGCAGCACTCACGTCGGTCCAGCCCAAGGGCTGCGGATCGACGCTCAGTCTCGCCAGCAGCCCCTGGCGGTCGCTGCCCGGTCCAGTCAGCGGAGTCAAGGGCGCCGCCAACATCGGCTGTGTGCCGAAATACACGGCGCCCAGACGGTAGCCAGCCGCGCTTCCATCCACCCCCAAGGTGGCCGCGAACAGCCGGGCGCCCTCCATGCGCAGCAGGTCAGGATCGCTGCCCACGCCGCCCAGCTCCCACAGCGAGCCCGACTGGTCGATCACCAGCATCACGTCCAGCCCCGGCTCCGCAGCCGCCTGAGTTAGCTGGGCCAGACCCCAGCCAGTGGCGATGCACACGCCGAGAACCAGCAGCACCGCCAACACTGCCAGCACCAGGCAACAGCCCCGGGCTGAACGCCATAGGCGCATCAGTTCCTCTGGCATAGCCGTTTCTCCTTTCTCAAAAGCTAGTTACAGTGTACAGGATTGTTCGCTGGCCGCGTGAGACTCCCGACTACCCTTCTATGGGGATCACACTACCCTTTTCTCAGTCTCAGCCGCCGCCGCAGTCGGCTGCGACCATCCTTATGTCTGCAATGACTTTGCTCGTTCTTGATTTCTTTCATCTCGCCAAGTAACTATTCAGCCGTAGGTGCCGGGCACTTCGCGTAGCATCTGCGCTTGCAATTCGACACGTGAAGCCAATCCACGCTACGAAGTCAAGCGCAAGTGCCCGGCACCTGAACAGTTACCTCGCCGAATCAAAACACCCATCCAGGAATGGATGGGTGTTGATTTCCTTGCCTGTCTTGCCAGGTGTCGGATAGCTACATCTGCTGTTCCGAGTAATACGGCGCCAGATAGTAAATCAGCGTGCTGCGATCGATCTTTTCCTCGTTCTCCAGCACGGCGATATGGGCGCGCAGCTTGGTGTAGATGTCGCTGAAGCGTTTGGTCACCGTGTGGGGCGCGATGACCAGCTTGCGGGCCAGCGTGCGGTCGTCGGGCGGCCGGCCATGCTGGGCCAGGGGGGCCATCAGCGCATCCACCAGACGCCGCTCGCTGGCGGTCAGCCCGTGCAGGAACGCTTCTCGCTGCCGCCGCGCCTCCAGGTCCATCAGCGACAGCTTGTTGTCCAGGATCGCCAGCGGGTCAGGGCTGGTCAGCAATCCCACCATGCCAGGAAAGATCGTGCTGATGGGCAAGACCGGGATGCGCACCAGGTGGGCGTCGTCAGGATGGTTGGGATGCATCGCGCCTGAGGCCTCGAAGGCCGGGCCGGAGAGCAGGTGCCACAGCCGGTCGGCGCTGTCGAACAGCAATTGCGCCGTGGCCATGCCGTAGACCGACATACTCTTGCGGCCGCCGGCAATGCTTAAATGGACCGCCATCCCGCGTTTTTTCAGCGTTTGAGCCTCGTAAAAGATCGCCGCCATCACCGCCCTGGCATCCTCGGCGCTGTGAACATCGTCGATGGGCTGGCCTTGCACCGTCAGACGCAGTGGACGGTAGCTGCACGGCCGGCCGTTGTGTGCATAGGTGCTGCGCCGGGGGAATTCCTGTTCCAACGCGCGCAGGCAGGCATTCATCAGATCTGGCAACGGCCGGTCGGGGATGCCCTTGGTCGGCCGGGGGCTGAGGGTGTGGATCACCACCACCTCGTCGATACACTCGCCGGCTTGTAGCAACAGATCCAGCGCGATGGTCACCACCTGTGGCCGCGTGCCCAGCGTTGCCACCAGCGCGGCCGGTCGCTGCGCGCCCATCGCTGCTATCCCTGCCCGCCGCCGGTCGAGTAGGCGTCGGCGCCGTATCGAGACCCGCCCCACCCCTCGATCCGCCGCGTCTGACCCAGCCCCTGCGTCGTCTTCTGCCCCACGCCGGCGAACAGCGCAAACCCGGCCAGCGCAGCAATGGCCCGGCCATAGAGCGGATCCGGATGCAGCAGCCGGAACTGGCAATCGCCCACGAAGCCGTTGAACTGATGCCCGCTGTAGTGAACCACCTGCGTCTCCAGCTCGTAGCGCTCGGTCGCCACCTGCTCCAGCAGAAACGCGTCCAGGTTGGCCGGCAGCGCCGTGGCGCAGAAGGCTTCCCACTTGCGCGCCAGGCTGCCAAAGACGCTGGTGGGCAGCGGAAAGAGCAGGTTCATGTCGCCGGTGCGAAAGGTGGTGGGGGAGGCAAAGCGCAGCGTCACCCGGCCGGCCGGCGCAGCCTCAGCCAGCAACTCCTGCTCCGTGGCCAGCCGCGCCCAGCCCTCCGAGCGTCCGGCATCGACGACGATATCCTCCAGCACGAAGGGCTTGCCGTCGATCTCCACCGGCTCCTGGCCGGCCAGCTTGCCCAGCAGCACATGCCCCAGCGCGTTGAAAGTCTCGTCGGTCAGCACCGTGTAGCGCACACGATAGCTCTCCTCCGGCGTCGCGCACAGGGCGCCGGCGTGGCGCACCAGCCGGCCGCGCAGGTTGGACACCGTGAACGGCTTGGGGCTGATGTCGCTGTGCAGCGCGTTGGCCAGGTGCGTGTCGGTCTGGCTGATCAGCCGCAGCAGCAGGCCGTGCAGCGAGCGGCCCAGCGTCCGGCCCAGCGGCGCGATCTCCAGAGGACGCAGGTACACGATGAAGCTGGCGAACATAAGGTCATCCCTTTCGTTCCAGATAGAAGGAGAGATCCGCTCGCACGACGCGCGCAGTGCCTGGTATGACTCTGCCCGCTGCGTCGCGGTCGGTCTCCACATATTCCAGCGAGTTGCCGGTGGCCACGGCCGCCAGCACCATGCCGGCCGTCAAGGGCTTGGTGCCGCCGGTGATGTCCGCGATCACCTGAGCGGGGTGCAGCAGCTCTTCCGGCGCCTCGCGCTCCCACACGGTGCGCACAGCCTGATAGGCATCCTGCGTCTCCAGGCTGTCGATGTAGATGGGGTGCAACTGCACGGACAATTGCTCCTCCTCCACCAGGTGGTGCGCCAGCTCCAGAAAGGCGGTCTCCAGCGCAGGCGAGTTGCGTTGCATCACCAGCCAGCAGTGCTGCCGGGTTCCCTCTTGCCGGTGATGATGCAGCGCATCGACCAGATGCACAAATGGGCCGGGGCCAAAAAGCCAGATCAAGCCTGGTGAGCGCGGGGCCAGGAGACTCTCGTCCACCTGGACGCGCAGGCGGTGGCCGTTGCGGGCGTCCTGTCGATAGAACAGATAGGCCAGTGCGGTCAGCGCGCCGGCGGCCGCCAACGGCAGCCAGGCGTTGGGCCAGGAGGCCGGCCACGCGGTCAACAGATCGTACATCAGGTTGCTGAGCAGGCCGACCACCAGCAGGCCCAGGGCAAAGGCGGCTACCAGCGCAGGCGACGGTCCCGCGCCTTTGAGAAAAGCATCGAGAAAGCTCACGCGTGGTTTCATGAGAAGCGGTTCATCCTGGCCGCGTCGCGCAACGCCTGCAGGTTGACGATCTCCGCCACCTCGAAGCGCGGCGGCAAGCTGCCGGCCGCCGGCCGCAGGCGCAGCATAGCTGGAAAATAGCCCATGCGGCCGTGCAGCTCGGCCAGCAGCATGGCGGCGATGTGGTTCAGCGCCGGCAGATTGAGCAGGATCGCTTCCCCCTGCAGCTCCACCGGTGACAGCGGCAGCCGCGCCAGCAGGTCGTGCAGTTGCGGCTCGAAGGGCTGTTGCCCGTCGAACTGCACCGGCAGCTCCACCAGTTGCACGGCGTCATCGCCCGTCAGCGCCTCGATCTGCGCGCGCTGCGCGGGGGTGATGGGATGAGAGAAGTTGAGGAGGATCATGATGAGTTGGTTCCAGGGTTCAGCCAGTTTTCGATAGCCAGGCCTGCCACCCGGCTGAACTCGCGTGTGTTGGCGGTGGCCAGGGTCAGATTGCGCGCGATGCAAAGGGCCGCGATCCAGGCGTCGTGGGCGCCGATCATCTCGCCCTTGTGCGCCAGATCGCTCCACAGCGCAGCATGTGCGCGCGCCACCTCCAGGTCGATCTCTAGCACTGGAAAGCGCGCCAGGACGGCCTCGACAAAGGCCAGCCGCCGTGTGCGCACAGCCGCGTCAGTCGCCCGGTGCGCGCCGTGCAGCAGTTCGCTGGCCGAAATCGCTGAGAGGAACACCTCCTCATGCTCACGGCCAGTCACGTGTGAAGTCAGCTCCAACTGGCCGCGCTCATAGGCGATCAAGAGGCTGGTGTCGATCAGGATGGCCACAGATCGCCTGCCTTTGGCTGTGGCAGCCGCGCGCGTGCCTGCTCCATGTCGCCCGCAAAGTCCGTCGCCTCGGCGTCGGACAGCGCCGGGAGCGCCTGCAACAGCTCGGCCAGCTCGCCCAGCGTTCTGCCCGTGGGCACAGGACGCAGCTCAGCCACCGGCTTGCGTCCACGCAGCAGGATAAAGCGTTCCCGACGATAGGCAACCCGATTGACGTAATCCGAGAATCCGCGGACTATCTCCGTTACTGACAGCGAATGAGTTTGCATGTCGCCAGTCTCCTAAAATATGATAATCATATTTTACACATTGCTGTTGTCGCCGTCAAACACTTTACCGACGGAGAGCGCGCCAGTGGCGGACGGTCATCTGGGAGCAGTCTGGTCAGGCGCCCGCTTGAGCAAGGCGATAAAGTTGATATAGATGATGGACACACTCAGCCGACTGGTGTATAATCCAAATCTGCCAGGAGCGAATGCTCGGATTGGCATAGCTGCGGACGCAAGAGTCTGCGCCACAGGAGGATCACGTGACGCCAGCAGTACCAACCCAGATCAACACGGCGACGGCAACTGTCATCAGGCCAGAGCTTTTACGGCTGCTCGACGATCTGCCGCAGCCGAAGCAAGTCGAGCTATTGAACTTCGCGCGCTACTTGCGTCAACAGACCGCGCAGGATCTGCGCGATAATGGCGCAGCGCTGCATGGAGTCTCGGCTGACGCCTTGGTCCACTTGACTGGACGGGTGGCGTTAGGCGGCGACGCACGGTTAGATACAGAGGCGTTGTATGATGACCTCTGAGATGGTGATGGACGCCAATGTTCTGGTAGCCTTGATCGACAGGCGTGACAAGTGGCACCCACAAGCTGTAGCCCTGCGCGATGCTCTCATTGAACAGCACGTGCGTTTGATCTACTTCGACTGCGTTGTCAACGAGACGGTCGGGGTGATCGGCCGGCGCGCCGAGGAACAAAGACGCAGTGACCAATTCGGAGAACTCCTGGATGACTTGAGCCGGCAGATCCCTGCATCATCGATCACGTGGATCAGCCGGGAAGGTGAGCGTCTGCATGACCAAGTGCTGGCGCTGTGCCGCGCTCATGGAGGCCATCTGAACTACAACGATGCGCTGATGGCAGTGTTCTGTCGGGAGAAGGGCATTCGTTGGATCGTCAGTTTTGACCGTGATTTCGATGAACTGTCGTGGCTGTTGCGGATATCATCTCCTGACCAGACTGAAGAGGATCATAACAGGTTTCACAGCTCCCAATGGGGAGGCAGCTCGCTGGTGTAGATGTCGATCAGGCCATCAGGAAAGCCCCAGCCGATCATGGGCGTATCGCGGATGATGGCCAGAAAGCGGGGCTGGAAGACCTCAGCCTGCGCCGGGGGCAGCTTGCTGGTCAACTCGGCTGCGCTGCGGTAGACCGAAAGCAGGCTGTTGTAGAACGGCGCGTCGATGTCGCCATAGGTTCGGGTGCAGACCACGCCCTCCTCCACGTAGAAGAGCATGAAGTCGATCAGCGGCAGGGGATCGTTGCAGGCCTTTCTGAAATCGTTCAGCGCCTTGCGCGCCGCGCTGAGCTGCAAGCTGGGGTGGCCCCGGTCGGGGTTGAACACCTGGCTGATGACCTTGCGATAGGGCGCGGCTATCTGCTCCGGTGCGGCCGGGATGAAGCGGGTGGCCAGAAAGACCTTGTTGTCCACGTTCAGCGCATACAATTCGCGCAGCAAGGCCACAAGCTGCTCTTTGCTGAGCTGCTGGAGGTGGGGTTTGAGGTGGGACCAGGTAGGTGTGGACATAGGCGGAATGAGCTATACCTTCTTGATTTTGTCCAGTAACCGGAGACCTTGTTCTTGGCCTGACAGTTCCAATGGCAAATTGGGGCCGGCCTTTTCGATTTTCGTGGATTTGGCCTTGTTGGCTACGAACCACTCGAAGTTTTTTCCTTCAGGATCGGGTTTGACGTCGGTCCGTGGGTAATGGATGTGCAGCCGTGAAGCATCTTCTGGTTCGCTGAGCAAGGCAACCAAATCAGTGACATGGTTTAACTGGCGAATGGGCTGTCCATAACAACGCTGCATGGCCAGCTCGAAGCGCGCCAGCCATTCACTGCGCTCCTGAATTGCCGCGGTACGCCACCCCATTTCGTCCAGTGATCGATAGCGAAGACTCATGTCAGCCAACTCAATCCGCTCGACAGCCAGCTTGACACTGCCAAAGCCCAACGGCTTGGCGTAGCCCAGCCGAAAATGGCATCCCTCGTCGCCAAGTTGAAGTGTCCATAGCAGGGCGCCCAGTTCCAACGGCGCCAGATTGTGGAAATGGATGGTAAATTCGAAGGCGTTGCCGGGCGCTCGTACGCCGCGCACGCTGCGATTCTGGTGATCCTGACGTCTTCCTGCACGTTCATACTCTAACCGATTGAGTGCAGCGCCATGATGGCGATACGCCTTACGTCCGCGTAACTTGTTTGGGCCATCGTAGCCAATGGTCTCGGTCGCGCCCGGTTTTTTACGCTCTTCGTCGTTCCATTCCCCGTTCTTCTTGCGCAGATAGAAAAGGGTCGTTGTTGGCTTTGGTTCGCCCAGGATAGCCAACGGGATCTCCTCCTTGAAGATACCTTTGTCGCCATTGTCGGTCAAAAGGGCGTGGGTGAGGCGTACCCGACCGGCATAGGCGATAGGCTTGTGGCGGTTTTCTTCAGGCGTGGCTTTGACCCAGCCGAAGACGCGGGACGCGATGTCGAGCTTGTCATAGTGTTCGCTGGGCTTAAGATGTTCAGGCAGCAGATCGCCGACCGCACTGCGATAGCGCAGACGGGCAACGCGGGCCAGGGCAATGTTTCGCACCTGCGTATTGTCTTCTGGGTCGAGCTCCACATAGACCAGGTTACCTATTGCCAGATGCTCGCTTTGGATGTGGCTGTGAAAGTCCTCCTGGCGTTCGTGCAACTGCGCGTGAAGAATGATGTTGAAATCGGCTTCACGATCGGCATCGAATGTCACGGCTTGAGCCCTCCTCGGGCCGCTCTTGAAGTAAAAGAAACTCTCGTTACGCTTGCTGTCGATGGTTTTGCCGGTTACCTTGACCCAGCCCTGATGCACCTGACGTCCATCGTTAGCCAGGCCAGCGTGGTTGTGAGAGATGATTTCGACCTTAGGGACGTTGTTCTTGGTCTTGCCGACGATGGCCCAGGCCTCTTCGCCACATGTCCAGGAGTCGTCAAGTTCGTTGTTCTCGGCATCGTCATAGTAGGCGCTGACCTTGGCCTCTTCGCAAAGAGCAATGACGCCTGGCTGGTCGTTGGCCGGCAGACTCTGGACGATGCCTGGCTTGAACCGTCGCGCTTCAGCCGGATCGATGCGATATTCCAGGCGCTGGTCGCCGTCAAAGACGCTGAAGGGCGCGTTGGTCACAGCCTCGAACATCGAGCGAATCATACCGCGCAGGCTGGAAGCCGGGATAGCGTCCTGGTCGGCGTACTGGAAGAAGCGATAGCTTTTGTGCTCCACTTCGCGACCATCTTGCAGTCGTCTCTTGGTCACCTTGACGTCATGACTGTCCGAGATAAACAACGGCGTGACGGCTTCCAGTGAACAGGTGATGCGGCCAGTCAGCCCGACGTAGCGATCGTGGGACGGCAGTGGGCAACGGCCTAGCAACTGCGCGTCGCTATCGTCAGGCGCGATAGTTGGTTCAGGCAGATAGCGCACGAAGTTGTACGGATTGAGAAAGCGATAGTTCTCTTTCACTTCGCTCGAATGCCGGGGGTCGGGCCAGGGAAGCGTCAGCGTTTCCTGTGCTTTGATGGCCTGAGCTTGTGTAGTCGCCGCAGACTGACGTTGCCGTTCTTCAGCGCGTTTAGCCTTTGCGGCGGCTTTCTGGCGCTGACGGGAGATGGATTGACCGGTTGAATTAGACTGTTTCGTTGCCATGAGGCCTCACATGGAATGGAACGGGATACTCATGCCTTGATTTCTTTGGCGTTGTCACGGTCAATCAGGTCCGTGACCATCATCTTGATGACGTTTCGACACTCTTCGAGCACATGTTTTGCAGCTTCCTCATCCCAATCGCCGGGACTGCGCTCTTTGGGGTGCATTGCTTCATTTCGCTTCTTGAGTAGCTTGTCAAGCCGTTCCATCAGCGACGATGGACAATTCAAGACAGGTATTTTGAGGACCGTGGTCAGATTGCCCCAAGCACCGCTGGGAGATTGCTGCGTCACATGGCGGTAGTAATCTCGCAGCACGTCTTCGGTCGCTCGTACCATGAACATGATGGCTGCCACGCTAAAGCCGACGGCATAGCACTGTGCTGCCTCGTGGAAATCGTTGTTTCCTTGCGGCGTCAATGTCAAAGGGCCCTCCGCTGATATGCCAAAATAGGCGGCTGGGTCTTGCAGAAGACTTTCAATTTCGCCTTCGCGGCTTCGCTGAACCACAAATGTTCGTCTTCCGGTAGCCTCAAGCTGCAAAGTTGCCTCTACACGCCGGACAAGACCGCGAATACGTGCGGCGTCCTTTCCAAGTCGCCGGCTTGAGCGTTCGGGGTCATCGATGGCCTGGAGGATTTGATCCAGTTCATCGAGCAGTATTGCCTCAGATTGTGCAAGTTCAAGCGATACGAGGTCGCTTCGTAGGAAATTCAAACGGTCGCGAATCCCAATCGGCCTTCGAAGCGTAGAGTCAATCGACCTGTTCGCAGTGACGTTGCCCAATTCGGCAAGATTGACGCCAGCGAACATTAGTTCCCAAACGGAGAACTCTACTCGAGATCCAGCGACGGCCATCACATCGGTTCCCTGTCTTCAACGTCAACCTTGCGCCGCTCGGGCCGGTCTCCGACCGAGCCCGCTGTTTTCATCCACGGTTGTGCGATCCAGCGCATGGATGTCTGTCTTCAACATCAACCTTGCTGATCACCGTACTTATTAATCAAAGGCAATCCTTGGTTGTCTTCATCAGCCAGTCGCAATGCCAATCTTGGGCCTGCATCCTGGCCGCTCCGTTTGTTGCCGACGAACCATTCGTACTGTTTGCCTTCTGTCTGCGGTTGCCTTGTTGGCCGCGGGTAATGCACAGGAAGAGTCGGCGATGCGGCTAGCAGTGCCTTCATATCACGCACATTGTCGAGCTGTTCGAACGCCGTCCCGTACCGTGCTTCCATTGCCTCTTTGAAGGTCGTGACCCAGTCGCTCACCGCGCCGGATTGATCCACCCAACCATCAGTCCCAGGGGTAAGCGTCGTGTAGCGCTTCGGTGCATCGAGTGTCTTGACCTCAAGCACCTCTATGTGAGCCGAACCAAAACCCAGCGGTTTACCCAATCCCAGGCGATGGTGCGAACCTTCCATCTCAAGACTCCATAGCAGCGCTCCCAATTCGATCTCATTCAGGTTCTCGAACTCTACGGTGAACTCAAAGGTGCTGCCTGGTTTCTGCACACCATGCACTGTGCGATTTTGGTCGCTCTTTGGCGACGCACTGCGATATTCCTGCGGATTAAGACGATCGCCATGGTGTCGGTAGAACTTTCTTCCGCGAATGATTTGACCAGGCGCATCATAGTCTACCTGATCATCGGCCAAACGGTCTTGAGGTTTGCCGTTTTTGGGTCGTAGATAAAAACGAGTTGTCGTTGGTTTTGGCGTCGAGAGGATAGCCAGTGTGGTCGATTCCAAGACACCAGTGCTATTCTCCAAACGCGCATGGCTGAAGCGCACCCGCCCAGCAAAGGCGGTTGATTCTGTCATCGGCGGGCGCGGCGCATCCTTATCTTCACCCCCCCAAACCCAGCCAAAGGTACGGCAGGCCGGGCATAGAGCGTCGTACTGCACGCATTGACTCAGATCACTTTTTGAGAGCAAGTCACCGATTTGGCGATTGTATCCGACACGTGGTACCGAGACTGGCACTATAAACTCAACACTGAAGCCATGCGTCGTACGTTCGAGCATCGCATACACCAGGTCCTTATCGGCGAGCTTGTGGTCTCTTTTCCCGGCGCGTTCGAGAATGAAGCGACTGAAAGCGGGCTCCTTGCCTTGGGGCTGCGCAGGTTGTTTGCGCTTCTTGGCATCCTCGCCGTGACGCTCCTGGTAGTCGGCAATCAGTTCCTCAAAGCGTTGACGCACTTCTGACGGCAAATCGAGTGGCCGGATCTGTTGGGAACTGAAGAAGAGTCGCTCGTCGTGTTTGTTCTCGATATTCTGGTTCGTGATACACAGGAAGCCCTTGACCAGGCGTTGGTTTCCTCGCAATTTGGGAAGCGATTGGTTGCTGCGGTCAAAAGCAACCACATTCCAGAACTCAAACCGGCGCAACGGATGTTGAACAGCTTCTACAATCGCATAGCATTCGTCACCGTGTTTCCACCCTGCTAATGATAGTTTCTGACGCGCTGCGTAAGCTGATTGCGGTACTTTAGCCACGGTCTGACTGGCCCAAAGTGGCTTATACGTGTGAATCCAGGCGGCGTACTGCGGACCGGACGGTCGTTGGCCAGGGTTCACAGGTGTGGTTCCGGGCAACAAGTCGAGTTCCCATCGCTCATCCGTGACTTTGCGCACGCGGGCAGGCACGAGTCTCAGGGCATCTCCCGGCGGCAAGTGATAGCTTAGCCGCTTGTCGCCAGTGAAGTTGGCAAAGCAGGAATTGGTGACTGCTTCGAAGACCGAACGCACAGGCCCGCGCAGGCTGGTTCCTGGAATGGCAACATTGCCGTCCGGGTCTCGAAAGAAGCGGTAGTGACGATGAGTCTTCTCGCCCACTCTTTCTTCGTCGATGCCTTCGCTATCTGACACAAACAGTGGCGTAACCGCTGTCAGCTTGCATTCGATCCGTCCCGTGATCCCTACATAGCGATCGTGCGGTGGTGGGGTACAGCGTCCCAATAACGGCGCTTGTTTCGGGTGACGTGCTTCCAAGGAACGCACGAAATTATAGGGATTGAGGAAACGGTATGCACCCGTTGCAGTTGGTCTCACGGATGGGCCGGAGCGCGATGCAGAGCCGGATTGACCAGATGGTGTTCGCTCTTGTGCTGGCTGAGACACTACAGAAGGAGGCGCGGCCGGCTTAGGCTTCGGTGCCTCCGCCGCAACAGTCTGAGCCAACAGTATCACATCACGCGCTCGGTCACCGTCTGGCTGAAAGCGCACGCGGCGTCCCGGTGTAGCCTGCGTCGCATCGCCGTCACCTAGCGATTTGCGATTGAAGGCGTAGATCTTGTTATCATCACCCTTGATTTGACCGTTGTTATTCTTGAAGCTGAGTATCGTACCTTCGGTCATCATTAGCCTCCTTTGGCTGGAGCAACTGTGCGCAAACCGTGATACCACACGAACACCGTCTGCCCATCCTGGGTGTAGCGCCAGAAGTCAAGGTACACCCGGCCCTCGCCTTGCTCTGGGTAGATCAGGCTTGCCGCCGCCACACGGTCTTCCCACCAGAAGTCGTACCCTGTTTTACGTTCTCCCCAAAGAATTGCCTGGTCACTGTAGCGGCGCAATCTGGCGCTGGCGTTGGTTGCCCAAAAATCCTCACATTCCGGCGCCTTCTCAAAACCATTAGGTAAAGGTTGACCGGCAGGCCCGATGTAATGCCATAGCCAGCGGTTGGCATCCCGTCGCAAGGACAAGTGGCCTCCTTCGCCAAAGATCTCGGCGCGCTGAAGATATTCTGGTTCCTGGGGTTCATCGGCGAACTCGATGTGGCTGATGTGCTCCCAAATGCGCCAAGGCATCGTTGCCCAACGTTTGTGCCAGGCTTCGAGAAAGGCGCCAAGGCGTTGTGGGGTAAACTGGCCGCCCAGAATTGTTGGTCGGTCTGCCTCTGTCAGACGCGCCTGTTCCATCGCCTTGAGTAGTTCTCTGAAATCAATACTCTTGTTGGTCATGACACCCTCGCTGGATAGAGATCGGGCAGCCAGTGGCCGTTTTTCTGGGTGAAGTAGCTGTCGTGCAGGTCCGCCGACATGAACTCAGCGGGCCGTGCATAATTCTTGACCAGCCGATTGAACTCCTTCACCCAACCGTTGGCCAGCGCCAGCCAATCAACCTGACTCGCGTGCTCATAGGCAACCGTTTGATACAGCCCACTGGCCGCACCTTTTTCATTCCATGCACGTTCATCAGCTTCGATGGCGTGCTCCAGAACCTCATCCTCAGTCTTGAGGATAGGTATTGGGAAGTCCGTGTCGTGCAGGATGCCGATAGTCAACTTGGGATCGGCTATTGTACATTGCCCGAAGCCTTTCGCGGCTCCGAAGCCGACCGTCGCCAGACCGTCATTCAAGTCACGCAAGACGAGAGCCAGCCAGCCCAGTTCCCATGGCTCTGGATTCTCCAGGAATAGACGTACGCTAAATCTCGGTTTCCAGAGTACGACAGCGTCGAACTTGGCGCTGTCCCGTCCACCGCCGGTGAAGCGGTCGATGGCCAGAAAGTCTAGCACCTTGTAGGTGATCTCGCCAACGAACGGTGCGTCTTCTACTCGCAGCCGGCTGCCGTTCCAGGTGCTGCCGAAGAGCTGGCAGGCCAAACAGAGCTGTTCTTCGGCGCCATTCTCCTCTAGTTTGTCACGTTTCTTCTTGTCGAACCCCTTGATGAAGCTGTTACAGCTTGCCACCGGATCGTTGGTCTCGGTTGTCAACGGGTTGCAGGCAGGGCATGCGGTGAGAAAAGCCGCCTTCCTTGTCCCGCTGTCTTGGCCGGCGTCCCAGGCGTTGAACGTCGCCAGTGTCCGCGCAATACGCTCGGCCTGGCTGCGCAGGACGCCGCGCAGGCTGGAGCCGGGCAATACCGGCCTGGAACCTTTGGCATAGGTTGCCAGCACCGGCGCATGATCGAAGCCGCTGCGGCCGGCCTGGGTTAAGTCGTGGGTCAGGAAGGGACCGGTAGCCGCCAGGGTGAATTCGGCCAGCGCCCACGACCTGGCGACCGGTGTAGCGTCGCCATCCTCCCAGGCCTTGATCTTCGGGAGCGCCTTAACCTGGGTGTCGAGCCAGGACGCGTCGCCGTTGGCAGCGTCCCAGGACGGTCCGCAGCGCAGCATCTGCATCAAATTGGTCGGTTCGTTCAGGTCATGGTCGAGGAAAAGAACATCGCCTAGCCTGAATGCGCCAAGGCCACGGGAGACGCGGCCGCCTACCGCGCCGCGCCCCTGCTCCCACTCGGCCAGGGAGGCGGCCAGCAGTTGTAGGGCGCTCTCATTCTGCTTCAGCTTCGGGTCGATCTCGATGCGCAACTTGAATACGGTTTCTGCTGGCAACACTTCAAGATCGAACTTGATTCGTTCCCGCCGCGCCGCAGCTCCAGTCACACGGTCGATGCCCACGCCGTCGCGGATTTGCACATCCGAGGGGCCGAGTACGGCATCGTAGATCAGGACTCGCGCCGCGTTGCCGCCCGCATCAGCATCCTCCTGTGGATTCACGTCGCCGAAGAGTTGACAAACCAAGCATCCACACGCCTTCTGGGAATCCTTGGTTTTGATGGCATGGCACAGCCCACCGCTCTGGAGACGCGGCGCCAGTCTGGTTGCGATGCTGCGCAGTGCGCCGGCAATGGCCGTACCCGGGATCAGCAACCGCCCGCGGGCATCGCGGCGTAGCAAATCATCGGCGGTTTCTGTGCTTTCGCCTGTGCCAACGTGCAGGGCCGTGCGTAGTACGAGATTGCCTGTAATGGCTCGGAATGTCATGGTTACCTCCGTTCCTGTGCTTTCTGACGGGCGAGTTCGGCGATTCGAGCGGCCAGCATCTGCAAAGCGATACGCCACGCTTGTGGGTTTTCGGCAAGGCCCTGCTGCTCGAGTTGAGTTGCCATTTCGCCGACCAGTCTCTTGATTGCTTTCATGCCGTTCTCGCCGTCGGTCTCGAAGAAATTCTTCTTGTCGCGACCTTTCAGTGTCTGTGGCAGCAACTCCTCCATCTTGCCCATCCGATCTAGCTCTTGCTTCACGTCGTCAGCTGATGCCTTTCGCGAGACATGCAACAGGCGTGCAACGGCCTCGAATCGCTCGTCGCTGAACTTTGACGCACCTGACTTGAACTCGTCGTCAAGTTTCTTCATCCAATCAAGCATAAACTGAATGAGCGCTGTTGCGGGATTAACACGTTGTGTATTGTCTCCGAGTACGAGCGGCGACAGATCCAAGGCGCTGGCGCTCCAGGTGGACAGGTTCTTGTCATGGACAGGATGATTGAACGCCACGCGGCCAAAGCCCTCATCCCGGCGCAGGCCGATGCCCTGGTTTTCTGCTATTTCCAGGATCTTTACCAACTCAGCCAACTCGATGCCTGCGAAGCTCAAGCGCACGCAGGAGCCGGCCGCCAGCGCGATATCCCGTGCTCGCGGCAAGCCCAGCTTCGCATTGAAGGCGTCAACCGGCCGCACGACGCTGAAGGAGATATCTTCTCCAGCGCCATCCGTGTCGATGGTCACGGTGCATGCTTCGGGCAGTCCCAGCTCCCGTGTGATCCAGTCCGCATCGAAGCCTCGCAGATAGCGCCCCCACGGATCGGCCACGATGGCGTCGCTTGGCAGGAGCATGACCACTTCATCAACGGACTTAACCCGTTCGGCCATGCCAGGGGCCTGCCATGGTGACTGTTTTGCGGTCTGGAAGACCACGCTAGCCTTGCCATGCCCCCGTCGTGCAGCTTTGCCCAGCCTGAGGTTGTTCACCTTGCCCTGCGGTTCCAGGCCAGCCATTTGCTGCAAGGCTTGCCAGACCGTTTCATTGGTGCAGGTGATTTCTCCGACAAAGTGCTGGCCAGGCTCCAGCGACACATACCCGAATAGGTCGCCGCTGCGAACACGTCCGCTCTCCGGATCGAGGCGAATGTGCATCTCCGACGTCTGCTTGGGCTTGAACTTCGAGCGTCCACCTCTGAGCAACGAGACATAACCACTCACTGACTCCAGTTTCACCTTGGCGGGTTGTCTGCCACTGGCATCGTCTGCTGTTGCACAGATTGGACACTCCGACCGATCGTCGCCTCTGAGTAAGCTCCACACGCCATGTCCTTCGTCTCTACTTTTGCCGTCGAACCCAGGATGCAACTCACATGTCAGCAGATCACGCGGGGCAGGTAAAGCGACATAGCCCTGATCCCTCGTGTTTCTCTCTACCGGCAGCAGCGCCGAAAACCGCACTGCATTGTGGAAGAAGAACGCCGCGAAGTTCTGATACTCGACGCTGTTGCAGTCATCCAGCCGGCTTCCAGCTTGTCGAGCCAGTCGCCAGGCCAAGGCGCCGCGCAGCACCGAGCCGGGGATGCTTTCCATCGTCTCGAATTGGTTGCCGGCCTCGGCGCGGCGGGCAATTAGCAGTGGCTCGTCGGTGCGCAACAGCACGCGCAGTCGATAGGTGTGCTCGCCCGGGTTTGGCGGCAAGGTAAGGGGCGTCACAGCCGTCTGTGTTCCCACCGGCAAGGCGCCGACCGGTTCGTCAATCAACCGTTTTTCGAAGCGATCGAGTAAGTTGGCCTCTTGGGCACGATCAACCAGATGAATTTCACACTCGCCATAGCCACGCCGCTTGCCCGCGCCCAGGTTGCGCAGCATACGCGCCGCAGCCAGTAGCCATTCCGCCTCCTGCCAGGCAGTCTCGTCATCACGCAAACACTCAGCGACGAAGCGGAAACGCAGACTGCCGTCCCCTTCTTCACGGGAGAAGAGCTTGTTATCTTCAGCGCGCCGCGTTTTTGGATTGACCCGCACCCTGGTCGCAACCTGGGCCGCCGTCTCGCCGGCCCGCCAATCTTGACTCCGCATTTGAGGAGCGACCAGGTCGGCCGGTCGCGCCGATGAGATGTGCCAGTGTTTCATACGTCGCGGTGATCCAAAGATGGCGCAGACAGGGCAATCGGCTTCGTCGGGTGCAAATTGGCCGCAAAAGGCATGATCGCGGTCGGTCTTGAGGCCAGACGCTTCGCAACGGCGAGACCCTGAGAAAGGATCAAGTTCGAACAGATTCATCAGGCTTTCACGCAGCAGACCTGTGAGCACCGTGCCGCGGATGACCGGCACATTATCCGGATCGCGCAGCAGGGCCGAGTCCACCTGCAATCCCAGCCCATGCCCGGCGCCGATGTGGAAATCACTCTTGAATTCGATGTCGAACTCGAGACGAATGCTCATTCTTCTTCCTCCTTGGGCTCGTAGGCTTCTGGCCCGTGACTGAGGTCCTGCGCAAAGTCCCAGGCTTCCAGCAAATCAAGCATGCCATGGGCCAAAGGGGTCTTGCCGCCGTGTTTCACTTCGCGCCAGTTGTGCCCGTCGCTATCGTCATTCCTGGGCTGGCCAAGAGCAGCCAACGCGTCTCGTAGGGGATTGACAATTCGCCACTGGTCGTCGGTTCGCCGCTTCTTGTCAATCCGTTTCAGTAGGGCTTCGAGCTTGTTCGTCCATTCAGCCAGTTGCTTATCCCGATTGGTCGTATGGATGTCCATTGGTAGCCGCTCGAACTGCCTTCGTACTTCCTTCAGCCGCTTATTGGGCACGTCCTTCAGCGCAAGACGCTGCGCCAGCAACTTTCGTAGATCGATGCCCCGCTCTGTTGCAGACGTTGACAACTCACCTTTTGCAACCCAGTATGGGCGCAAGGTGGGTTGGATGGCTTTGCGCCGTTCGTCATTCGCATCCTCATCACCGGCCAGCCGGTTGCCCAAGATGACCTCAAAGCTCACCGCTGACAGGTGCTCACCGCTCTCCGCCGCCAGCAGCTTGCTGTGGCGTTTGGCCTCCTTCAGCAGTTGCTCGGCCCGGCGATGAGCCAGGGCGTAGGGATATTTGCTCTTGCAGATGACCACCGCAGCGGCCACGGTGGGGCGGGGGATTTGGCCCGTGTTCTCGCCAATCTGCAGCCCTGCGTTCTCGACCAACGTGGTGAGTTCATCTTCCCATGCCAAACAGAATCTTCGGGCGAAGTCCAGTGCATAGGGGGCCGGGATCAGCGCGAAGAGGTCGTCGCCGCCAAGGATGAGGGGCAACAAAGGCACCATGTTCGTTTGGCCTGGTACAGAGGTACGAAATGCAGCGGCTGGCTTGGCAAGACTGGCATGCAATCCCGATGTAAGGCCCACAGAAACCTTTTCGATTTGTGTTTGATCGCAGCGCCCGAACAGTTGACCCATTCCATTACCGTCGGCGACCAAATAGGCGACATAATTCTGCTGCCTGAGGTCATATCGAGCAATATCATCTGCATCTTCAGGCCAGTTTGCTTCCGAAGTCTGTTCGTCGCCAATTGCCGTGCAGTAGGCAGCATAGAAATCATCCAGGATGGCGCGTGGTTTGCGGTCTCTTTCGGCCGCTTTGGTCTGACATACTTCACAGTAATAGTTCCTTCGATGCTCTCCCTTGCCACCCTTCAATTGTCCGTGTATGTCCGCCAATGTCATTCCACATGATGCACAGAAGGCAATATACGGCATATGCGGCTCAGCTGTCACGCCCAGTCGTCGGTTCTTGACCTGGCGCAGCTTCTTCCCAGCCTCATCGTTCGCCTGTCGAAAATCGCCATTGAGCGGCGCCGGTTCGGCGACGGAAAGGCTCCCTCCCAGGCTCAGACGATAGAGCTCGGAGAGGTCGGCGCCAAAGGCAATGGCGTTCTCCCGAGCATTGTCGCCGTCAAAGATGACGCGGAAGCTGCCTCCATCGTTAACGACCACGTCGCCGTCATATTGATCGGCCAGAGCCAGCACACCGTCCGAACTGTTGCAGAATCGGCTGAGCAATTGGCTGGCGCCTACCACCTCGCGCAGGCGCGATGAGCGAAAGATGAACTCTTGAATCTTGTCGGCCTCGGCGGCCAGTAGATAGCGCATAAACAGACCTCCTTTGATACGCTACTCGCGCAATCTCGGGGGCAAGAAATCGAGATGCAGTAAGGAGCAGAGTTCCTGCCAGGTAGCGGATTGCGCATTCAGATTGACGGTATTGAATGGTGAGGCTATGAAGTCCTCAAAGTTAGCTGTCGTGAACTTGAGTGCATCTCTGGCAAGATCCTCAGAAACTGCAACATAGCGGTGGGTCAGTACATTTCTCATGTCAAGGAACGTACTCCACCCCGTTGATTCATCACAAAAGTGCGTTGTTTTAGACCACCATGCCTCCATTGGCTTATCTGCAATCACATTTTCCTTCGGCGCATTTCGCAAGCCAAGGCCATTCAGCTCAATCGGTGTACCGGCGGGGTTAAGAAGCGCCTTGAACATTTTCTCAGCACCCGGTGTTCGCACACTAAGTGCAGCAAGAAACTTTGTCTTCACCGAAAGATCAACGATAAGAGCGACAATCCGAGCAGCTACGAGTACTTCACTCAAGCCACCAGCGCGAAGAAACGCAGATCGAAAGTCCTGATAAATGCTGATGAGTCGCTCGATACGCCTCAATTCATCATAAGCGTATACGCTCAACTTGTCTGCGTCAGCGTAAATGTCGGTAGGCCAGGCTTGGGTGTTTCCACCCGACACAATGGGCCAATTCGTACCCAAGATGGCAACGGAACTCGGCGGGGCTAATTTGGGCAGATGATCGGCAAGCCTCTTGGCGGTGCCGAAGTCACCACTATCCCATGCCTCATACATCTCCACTACTTCTGCCAGCCGAACGACTTTATCGATGTCGGCCTGTTCGTAGAGCGAGCTCCCTGTTTTCCCTTCGTCAAGAATGCTCGTCATCGCTCCCATGATCCCAACGCCAGGACCATTTTCATCCCTTGGCTTGCCCAACAGGACGCGGGTATTACGGAAATTGTAGCTGTTGTATTGCTGTCGGACTTGTTCCCACTCGCGCAGTCGAAAGGCCTCGTATGGATCCAGAATCCGGCCGATCTTGCACGTGTATCCGTAAGGCTTGCCCATATCGGAGTTGTATTCATCGAAGTCGACGTAGGTGATTGACAACCCGGAGTGCGCTGCATACAAGAATGCACCAACGACCATGCTCTTCTTGGCGCCGGTGATATCCACTGCGTTCTCATAGCCTTCAGGTGGTAATGCTTCTCTTTTCTGCATGGCCTCGCGCAAAGCCCGAAACGCTTCTGTCGGCGTGTCTGCTCTTAACTCCACAAGATCAAAGTTGTCATCGAGTAAGGATGGTCGTATCTCATCTGGAAGACCAGCCATCTGGGAAAGGCGCACCATCAGCTTCTTCAGAGTCGCGCCGTGATCCAGCCCCGGCGTGTCACCATAGAAGTTATTGAGAATCAGCACGACGCGTCTCGGGCGCAGCACGCACGCCACCTGCAGCAGCGGCTCGAACGATTCGCCCACGGTCAGCGCCAATGTATGCACCGGCGTGTCCAACTGACGTAGGCGAGATGAGCCATCTTCCAGAGGGTGATCACGAGCATAGATGAGCTCACACGCCAGCAATTCGTTTACATAGCAATCATAATCACCCATGAATCTCTTCCAGTACTCTTCCGTTTGCTGTTTGATACCAGATTCCTTCAACTTTCCTGGCATTGGTAACGCTCCATTTTGAGAACTTACATAATCCTACTACGACCCGTGTATCAGGCTTGAACGAGATATGGTTTGGTCGTGACGATAGAATGGTTTTCCATCCCCCCACCCCACACCCAG
>JACSRL010000544.1 GCA_014879765.1 Anaerolinea sp.
ACGCTTGCAATGCGACACGTGAAGCCAATTCACGCTACGAAGTCAAGCGCAAGTGCCCGGCACCTGAACTGTCAAAGATAACGGCTCAACCGGTCGGTCAGAAACCGGTTTTTTCTCGTTGGGTCAGCGCTGGCTGAAGCTGATGCCCACCTGGGCGCCGGGGAACCAGGCCCCGGCCAGGGTGCGCGGCTGGCGTTCGGCGCTGACGGCCAGGCGTTCATCGCCGGAGCGGATGGCCAGCCGGCCGCCGTAGCGGCGCACCACCGCGTGGATGCTGCGCAGGCCCGCGCCGCCGCCGCTGCTCCTGCTGCTCAGGCCGCCCAGCGCCCGCTGGATCGCCTCGCCGTGGCGCCACTGGGCCGCTTCAGGATGGCGGCCAGCCAGGCTGGCCCGAATGCCGACGCCCGCATCGACCACCGCCAGCGAAATGTAGCGTTGGCCCTGCCGATCCCGCAGGATCTGGGCGACGGCCAGCCCTTCTGCCTGGCTGTGATCCACCACGTTGTAGCATAGCTCCGAGACGACTTTGCTGGCATCCAACACGTCGCCGGTGTCGAAACCCAGGCGCTGCTGGGCCTGGCTGACCAGATAGCCGACGATGGCCTGCACGTCGCTGCGGGAGCGGATGGGGCTGAGCGGCAGCGTGCTGCCCCGCTCGTCGCGCGTCTCCTGGCCCGGCGGCAGATTGCGCAGCTCGGCCCACGGTCTGAGCGCCGCGGCGAGCCCGATCTGGCCGGCTGTGGCCCGCGCGTTGGCATGGGAGGGCAGCACGATCACCAGCCGGCGATGCTGTCCGGCCAGGCGCTGCGCCGCCAGACAGAGACAGGCTGCGCCGTAGGGTTCGATGAAGGCCGCAGCCTGCAGGTCGATGGTGATCTCCTCCTGGCCGGCGGCCTGGTCATTGGGCAAACGGGCCAGCAGGCGGTCGCAGGCCGCCACGTTCAGCCCATCCTCCAGGGCAAGCACCAGGCGCATGGTCAGGCCGGCGCCAGCATGCGGCTGATGTGTTCTTGCAGGCCCTGCAGGTCGCTCAGTTGCAGGTAGACCATGGCAAAGCGAATGTAGGCCATGGGGTCCAGGCGTTTCAGGTGTTCCAGTACCGTGGTTCCCACCACGCTGCTCTTGACCTCCGCCCGTCCCATGGAGGAGAGCTCATCCTCGATGGAATCCACCATGTCCTCGATGGAGGCCTGAGGGATGGGGCGTTTGGCGCAGGCGGTCAGCACGCCGTGCATCAGCTTCTGACGGTCATACGGCTCGCGCCGGCCGTCGCTTTTCAGAATGAACAGCGATGCTGCTACATGCTCGTAGGTGGTGAATCGCTTGCTGCACACCTCGCACATGCGGCGACGGCGAATTCCATCGCCCGTGGTGCGGGTGTCGATAACCCGCGAACGGTCTTCTCCGCAATGTGGGCACTTCATTTGGACTCCACGAGGTGAAACAAACCCAAAGCGTGTCAGTACCCTCCCTCACAGCGGCAAAATACACAGCCGGGTCAGGAGTGGTCAGCGCCAAACGTAACCAAAAGGTCCGGCGTGTTGCGTTATGTTGTGGTCTGACGCTGGGTGCATACTATATGTTGTAGTATGACAGCAGGGGCAATTGTACCACACGTCCCCCGTCTTGGCAAGAGAATCGACGCGGCGGATTCGAGGCGTTGCTGAATTTTAAGGTAACAAGTTGCTACTCAGCCGCCGGGTGCGTGACCGTTGATTGAGTAGGCCGCCGTATCGAAATCAACGGTCACGCACCCACCGGCGGGCCAACCGTTGGTTGAGTAGGCGTCTGCGCCGTATCGAAACCACCGGTTGGCCCGCCGCCACACAAAAAACAGCGCAGCACCCCCCCCGGTCTGCCTGTCAGGCAAGCCGGAGGGCGTGCTGCGCTGTTGTTGGGCACGGCGCTTCGGCGCCAGCGCTCAGGCTTGCTGGCGCTTGCGCAGAAAGGCCGGGATCTCCAGATCGTCCGGGTTGTAGGTGCGCACCGGGAAGGGCACGGTCTTGTCGCTGCGCTCGTGCGAGACGGCCGCCGGGAAGGGGCGGGCGCTGGACACCGGCTTGCGCGCCTCGGCGGCGATCTCGAAGCCGGTGGCGATGACGGTGACACGCAGTTCGCCGCTCATGTTGGGGTCGATCACCGCGCCGAAGATGATGTTGCACTCCGGGTGCGCGGTGGCGCGGATGATCTCGGCCGCCTCGTTGACCTCGTGCAGCGTCATGTCCATGCCGCCGGTGACGTTGAACAGGATGCTCTGCGCGCCGTCGATGCTCACGTCCAACAGCTTGCTGGCGATAGCCTGCTCTGCGGCCTGCTGGGCGCGGTTGTCGCCCGTGGCCGAGCCGATGGCCATCAACGCCGAGCCGCCGTTTTCCATCACGGCGCGCACGTCGGCGAAGTCCAGGTTGATCAGGCCGGGGATGGTGATCAGCTCGCTGATCCCCTGGATGCCCTGGCGCAGCACGTCGTCGGCGATGGAGAAGGCATCGCGGATGGTCGATTTCTTGTCCACGATCTGCAGCAGGCGGTCGTTGGGGATCACGATCAGGGTGTCCACCTGCTCCTTCAGGCGACGTAGCCCCTCGTCGGCCGCGCGGCGGCGCTTGGCGCCCTCGAAGGTGAAGGGCTTGGTCACCACGCCGATGGTCAGCGCGCCCGCGTCGCGGGCCAGCTTGGCCACCACCGGCGCCGCGCCGGTGCCTGTGCCGCCGCCGATGCCGGCGGTCACGAAGACCATGTCCGCGCCGTCCACGATGGAGCTCAGCTCATCCTGGGACTCCAGCGCGGCCTTCTCGCCGATCTCCGGGTCGCCGCCCGCGCCCAGGCCGCGCGTCAGCTTGTCGCCGATGCGCATGCGCTGGGGGGAGTTGGCATCCAGCAGGGCCTGGGCATCGGTGTTGACCACGATGAACTCCACCCCCTGAATGCCCGCCTCGATCATGCGGTTGACAGCGTTGCTGCCACCGCCGCCCACGCCGACCACGCGGATCTTGGCGAAGTTGTCCACATAGCTAGGCGCTGCATCTCGTGTCGATTTACGTGTCATTGTCGTCGCTCCTCACTGTGCTTGAAACCATTCCAGATGGAATGGGGCTTGCCGCTTGCTTACGGCGTCTTTGTCGTCCAGGCTCAGCGCCTGGCGTCGGATGGATGGCCCGCCGCCGGTCGAAGATCCCATTCAACCGGGCAACAGGTTTTTGAGCCAGCGCATCACCCGCTCCATGAAGGGGCTGCGTTGGCGCCGCTCACTGAAATCGCCTGACAGCCACTGGTTGTGCATGGCCCACAGCAGCAGGCCGACGCCGGTGGCGTTGTCGGGGGTGCGCAGGTCGGGCGGCATTTTGGCCAGACTGGCCGGAATGCCGACCCGCACCGGCATCTGAGTCATCTGCCGGGCCAGCTCGCGCAGGCCGGGCAGTTGCGCGCTGCCGCCGGTCAGCACCAGTCCGGCCGGGGCCAGGCCATCGTAGCCTGAACGCTTGATCTCGCGCAGCACCAGGTCGATCATCTCCTCGGCGCGCACTTCCAGAATCTCGGCCACCAACTGGCGGGGCACGGTGCTCGGCCCGTTTTCGCCGAAAACATCCACCGTCACATCCTGGTCGGGCGGCACCCGGCTGGCCAGCGCGCTGCCAAAGCGCAGCTTGAGCTGCTCGGCCGCCTCGAAGGGGGCGCCCAGCCCCACTGCCAGGTCGTGGGTCAGGTGTTGGCCACCCACATCCACCACCATGGTGTGCCAGAGGCTGCCCTTCATGAACATGGCCAGGTCGGTGGTGCCGCCGCCCATGTCCACCACGGCCACGCCCATGTCCCGCTCGGCCTCGGTCAGCACGGCCTCGCCGGAGGCCAGCGGCTCCAGCACCAGCTCTTCCACCTCGATGCCGTGGGTCTGGATGCAGCGCAGCAGATTGCGCACCGCGCCGGTGGCCCCGGAGATGACCTGGGCGTCCACCGCCAGCCGGAAGCCATGCATCCCGATGGGCTCTTGCAGGTCTTCCTGCTCGTCCACCGCATAGCTGCGCGGCACCACGTGGATGATCTCGCGGTTGTGCGGCAGGGCGATGGCGCGCGCCGCTTCCTTGACGCGGGCCACGTCCTCGGCCGAGACGATGCGGTTGCGGCCGATGGGCACCGCGCCTTTGCTGGGCTGGGCCTGGATGTGGCTGCCGGCGATGCCCACGTAGGCGCGGCCGATGGAACGATCGGCCGCCTGTTCCGCCTCTTCCACGGCCTGGCCAATGGCCGCGGTGGCCGCGGCCACGTTGGTCACGACCCCCTTGGTCATGCCGTCAGAGGCCGCGCGGCCATAGCCCACGATCTCCAGCCGTTCCTCGCCGACCACTTCGGCGATGATGGCGCAGACCTTGGTTGTTCCTACGTCGATGGCACAGATGGTATCTGCCACAGGCTTGTTTCCTTCGGAGGGTCTCGATACGGCGGCCTACTCGACCAACGGGGTCTCGATACGGCAGCCTACTCGACCAACGGGGTCTCGATACGGCGGCCTACTCGACCAACGGGGTCTCGATACGGCGGCCTACTCGACCAACGGGGTCTCGAT